>JBOGAI010000207.1:0-5979 GCA_051655665.1 Erysipelotrichaceae bacterium
GTCATCGGGGTGGAGTTTGCCAATGTGTTGGCCCACCAAAACAAACAAGTGACCCTATTGGAGGTCGCCGATCGATTGTTGCCACAAAGCTCTCCAGAACAAAGTGAGCAAATTGCTGCGCTGTTTCGAAAACTCAAAATCAAAGTGCTGACCAGCGTGAGCGTCGAACATGTGGAATCAGGAATGTTGCAGTATTCCCAACACGGAAAAAGGGAAACACTAGCTTTTGATGCCCTTATTCCTGCTGTGGGGCGCAGTGCACATTTGCCCTTCCAACAATCCTTCGCAACGACAGCTCGTGGTTTTCTTCAAGTAGACGAACACTATCAAACCAGTGTGCCCCATATTTACGCCATTGGCGATGTCAACGGCTTATCCTTGTATGCGCATGCCGCCAGTGCGCAAGGCATCGCTTTGATCGAGCATTTGGCAGGAGTCAAAACCGTGCAACCCCGCTTTGTACCCACCTGTGTCTATACCGATGTGGAACTGGCTAGTGTTGGTGTGTGCGAGGCGCAGTTGCGTGATCAAGCATACGAGGTCGGGATCTCCCAGTGGGCTGGCAATGCCAAACATCGCATAGAGGGCTATGACCGTGGCTACGTAAAGGTCCTCTTTCAAAACGAGAAACTGGTGGGGGCACAGTTGTGTGGCCCCAAAGCCAGTGAATGGATTGCAATGTTTGCCAATGCAATGGAGTTGCAGTTGAGTTGGGCGCAAATGGTGCAAGCCATTTACCCACATCCTAGTCGCAGTGAAGCCATTTATGAAGCCTTGCAAGATGTGAAAAAACAAGCCATCCACCATATGCCTAGCAAAAAGGAGGAATCCCTATGAGCAAGCAAACCCCACTCTATGAACGGCACCTTGCCCTGGGAGCGAACATGGTTGATTTTGCCGGCACAAGTTTGCCCATATTTTATCCAAGTGGCATTGTGCAAGAACATTTGGCGGTACGCCAAAGGGTTGGCATCTTTGATGTCTCACACATGGGGGAAATTCGCATTCAAGGAGCGGGAAGCGCAGCTTTTTTGGATTTTGTATGCACCAACACGATGCAAGATTTGCCCGAAAACAAAGCACGATATACGTTGCTTTGCAACGAACAAGGTGGCATCATCGACGATGTGCTCGTCTATCATTTGGGTAAGGATACCTATTGGATGGTCGTCAATGCCTGCAACATCGCGAAAGATGTTGCATGGCTTACCACGCATGCGCCACAAGAGGTGGACATCGTAGACGAAAGTGAGACCATCGCCCAGGTTGCCATTCAAGGGGTCAGCGCGACACAAGTGCTCGAAACCATCCTTCCCGATTTGCCGCAAACGTATTATAGTTTTGCCGTGATGTCGTATTGGGGAGAAGAGGTGTTGGTATCCAAAAGTGGGTATACCGGAGACGAGGGCTACGAAGTGTATGGCAGCGCGAGTGCCATCCAGCGTTTATGGGATGCCTGCATTCAGGCAAACATCACCCCTTGTGGGCTAGGCGCACGCGATACCTTGCGCTTGGAAGCGGGGATGCCGTTGTACGGTCATGAATTGTCCGACACCATCTTGGCCACAGAAACCCGACTTTCTTTTGCGCTCAAGATGACGCATGAATTCATCGGCAAACAAGCCTTGCAACAAAGCAAACCTGCAAAACGCAGCATCGGCTTGCTCCTTTGTGGCAAAGCCATTGCCCGTGAGCATACCCCTGTGTACCAAGCAGGAAAGCAAGTGGGGGTGGTAACCAGTGGAACCTATAGTCCAAGTCTGCAAACGTCCATTGCCAATGCGTTGGTTGAGGTGGACACGGTAGACGATCATTTTGAAGTTGAAATTCGTGGCAAACGCTGGGAAGCGCTTGTCGCACAAATGCCCTATTATTCAAACAAACGAAAAGGAGAACAAGGAAATGGGAAAATGGTACAGCAAAACGCATGAATGGATGGAAGAGCATGAAGGCATCGTCAGCATTGGCATTTCAGCCTATGCGGCGAAACAATTGGGCGATTTGGTCTATCTCAATCTCGCCCAAGTAGGCGATCACTTGGTGCAAGGCCAAGCGTTTATGGATGTGGAATCGGTCAAAGCCGTCAATGACCTCTATGCTCCAATCAGCGGGGTCGTAGTGGAAGTCAACACCGCTTTGGAAGATGACTTGGATGTGCTCTCCCAAAACCCACTGGATACTTTTTTGGTCAAGGTGGAAAAGACGAGCCAAAACGAGGAACTGATGGATGAGGCAGCGTATGAAGCCTACCTTGCGAGTCTATAATGGCGACGTATATTCCCTATAGTGCACAAGAACAAGCCCAAATGCTCCTAGAGATGGGGGAAACCCTTGCATCTTTGCTTTCAAGCATTCCCAAAGACTTGTTGTTGGAAGAAGAACTTGATTTGCCAAATGGGAAAAGTGAACTAGAAGTCATGCGAGAGTTGGAACAACTTGCAAAGCGCAATCATGTGTATGCGACCATTTTTCGAGGTGCGGGCGCGTACAAGCACTACATTCCCTCCGTTGTAAAGGCGTTGGCAAATCAAAGTGCCTTTTTGACGAGCTACACCCCTTACCAAGCGGAAATGTCGCAAGGGTTGTTGCAAGGAATGTTTGAATACCAAACAATGATAACCGGGCTTACCGGCATGGATGTTTCCAATGCCTCACTCTATGATGGCGCATGCGCCTGTGCAGAAGCGATGCTCATGTGTGAACAACCTCAACGCCCCGTGTTCTTGATGGCAAAGTCCATAGACCCACAAGTCCAAGAAGTCATGGCGCTGTATGCCTATGGCCGTGGAATTGAACTGCGAGTAGTGCCAAGTGAGAAGGGCGTGGTCGACAAAAGTGCCCTTGAGGCGTTGATGAGTGATCAAGTCAGCGGGGTGTTGGTACAATCGCCCAACTATTATGGTTTGTTTGAAAACGTCCGTGACATAGCCAAAGTGGTGCATGCCCATGGTGCAACGATGGTGCTCAATGCCAATCCGCTCTCCTTTGGCATCAGTGCGAGTGCGAAGGAAATGGAGGTCGACTTGTGCGTGGGGGAAGCCCAACCCCTCGGGCTTGCGCTTGGAATGGGGGGACCGTACTTGGGCTATATGTGTTCCTCTCAAGCCTTATTGCGACGTCTGCCCGGCCGTATTGTCGGTCAAACGTGCGATTTGCAAGGGCGCATCGCGTATACGCTGACCTTGCAAGCACGGGAACAGCACATCCGCCGTGAAAAGGCGCTAAGCAGTATCTGTTCGAACCAAGCACACTGTGCCTTGACCAGTGCCGTTTACATGGCTACAATGGGGCCCTTAGGCATTCAAGAAGTCGCACGGGCTTGCTGGCAAAATGCGCACTACCTGGCGCAAGAATTGTGCAAGCTTCCTGGGTTTTCGCTCAAATACGAGGCTCCGTTTTTCCATGAGTTTGTCACCCTCTCCACACTTGCTGCCACAAAGTTGGAAACCGTGCTCAAAGAACACGACATATTGGCAGGGTTGCCACTTGGAGAGCATGAGATGTTGTGGTGTGCGACCGAATACAATACGGTTGAAGAGGTGGATGCGCTGATTCGCATTCTCAAGGAGGTGTGCTAGTGGAGTCCCTTTATCAACAATCCCGAATGGGGGTGCAAGCCATTACGATTCCTCAAGGAGCGAATATAGAGGTGGTGGTGCCATTCCCGCGTACGACTCCCCTAGAGTTGCCACAGCTTTCCCAAATTGAAGTCGTACGCCATTATTCCAATTTGGCGCTTGCCAGTTATGGGGTGGATCAAGGCTTTTACCCTCTTGGATCTTGTACGATGAAGTACAATCCCAAAATCAATGAAGATGTGGCCAGTCTGGCCGGCTTTTCGCAGCTGCATCCGTTGCAACCTCTCTGTGATGTGCAAGGGGCCTTGACCATCATGCAACGCTTGGAACAATCTTTGTGTACCCTTACCGGCATGAGTGCTTTTTCTTTGGCACCCGCCGCAGGCGCTCATGGCGAGTTTGCCGGGATGTTGATGGTGAAAAAATATCATGAAACCCGCAATGATGTTGCGCGCAAGGTGGTTCTGGTGCCCGATTCGGCACACGGAACCAACCCTGCTAGTGCACACATGTGTGGGTTTGAGGTCATCAGTGTGCCCAGCGATGCGCAAGGCTTTGTCGATGTGAATGCCCTCAAGGCGTTGGTCAATGAACAAACGGCAGCCTTTATGTTGACCAATCCCAATACCTTAGGATTGTTTGAACCGCGCATCAAAGAAATTGCCGATTTGGTGCATCAAGTGGGCGGATTGCTGTATTACGATGGAGCCAATCTCAATGCCATCATGGGGCTCTCTCGTCCCAAAGACATGGGCTTTGACATCGTGCATTTAAACTTACACAAAACCTTTTCCACCCCACATGGCGGGGGAGGTCCTGGAAGTGGTCCCCTTGGGGTTGTGGCATCGCTGGTGGAGTATTTGCCAAATGCGAGTCTTCGTGAACAAAATGGTTTGCACTTTGTGACCCCAGCCCATTCGATTGGCCGTTTAAAAATGTTTTATGGAAATTTCATGGTCTATTTGCGTGCGTTGACCTATCTTTTGGTTTTGGGGAAAGATGGCTTGAAAGCAAGCAGCATCCAAGCCATTGTCAATGCCAATTATGTCAAACACAAACTCAAGGCCTATTACCCGGTACCATACGATTCTACACCTTGCATGCATGAATTTGTCTGCAGCGTGGAAACGTTACGTCAAGCATATGGCATCCAAGCCATTGATGTTGCCAAAGCCCTCATCGATTATGGAATGCATCCGCCGACCATGTATTTTCCACTTGTCGTGAAGGAAGCATTGATGATTGAACCAACCGAGACCGAAAGCAAGGCGACACTGGACCGCTTTATCGCGGCCATGATTGCCATTTATGAGCAAATGAAAGTCGACCCGAGCGCATTGCATGCCGCACCGACGTTGGCGCGTGTTTCCCGAATTGATGAAGTGCAAGCGGCACGTCATCCCATCCTGCGCAAAACCTAAAAAGTGTGGAGCCCACTTTGTGCTCCACACTTCTTTTTTTATCGCAATTGCAATGCTTGTTCCCACTGCGTTTCTTTGAACCCGACACAAACCTGGTCGTTGACGATGAGCAACGGACGCTTGATGAGCATTCCATTGCTTGCCAAAAGGGCAAGCATGTCCTCCTTGGAAAGGGTAGAAAGTTTGTCTTTTAGCCCGAGTTCTTTGTAGAGGGTGCCATGGGTATTGAAAAAGCTTTGAATTGGCAAACCGCTTTGTTCAATCCATTGACTCAACTGTGCACTTGTCGGGGTTTGATCGACAATGTGTTGACTTTCAAAGACCACTTCTTGGCCTTGCAGCCACTTGCGGGCTTTGACGCAGGTCGAACAGCGCGGGTATTCAATCAATCGAATCATGTACAATCTCCTTTGTTTGGTTGCTCGCAGTATAGCACAGCAACTTGTTGCAGCACAACCCTAAGGCTACGCCTTGCTTTTTTTACAAGGTATGGTACAAGGAAAGCAGGAGGGGTACCTATGCGATATATTGTAGTCTGTGTTGTAGAAGAAGAGCTGCAAAGCGTGTTTATGAAACAGCGTGAACGGCTGCAACAGCTCGCCCCGGTAAAAGCCTCAATGCTGCCTTTTCACATTACCCTTGTGCCACCGTTTCAGGAGGAAACGATGCTTGCGCTATTGCAAGCGTGGCTGGATGGGCAAGTGCGACCTGCTTTTGCGTATCAGGTGGAGGGCTTTGCTCATTTCGACAAGCACGTATTGTATGTGCCGGTTACCCCATCTGCGCAAATGACGCGTTTTGTTAAGGAGTTGTATGAAGCCATCGCGTTTACGCCGCAACCCAACCCACCCGTTTTTCACATCACCCTTGTCTCTAAGAAAGTAGAGCCGGCCTTTGATTTGTTGTGGGAGGCGCTTTGCGCGTGCACGCCCGTTCAAACACAAGGGCGATGCACCCAACTTTGTATCTATGGGTGGCAA
>JBOGAI010000208.1:0-14537 GCA_051655665.1 Erysipelotrichaceae bacterium
TTCAATGGCGTCTGGTGCATCCGCCAATTCTTCGTCCGCTTCCAAGAAGTCAAAGACGCGTTCCGCTGCCGCAGCAGTGGATTGCAATACATTGGCAATTTGTGCAGTTTGAACGATTGGTTGGGTAAAGCTGCGTAAGTATTGGATAAACGCTTGAATATCCCCAACAGAAATGGAGCCTTGAATAGTCAAGAATCCACCCAAAATAACGATGACAACGTAACCAAAGTTGGTTACCATATTCATCAATGGCATCATCATTGAAGAGAAAAATTGAGAACGCCATGCAGAGACATACAGTTTTTTGTTCAAGCCGCGGAAGGTTGTAATGGATCGCTCTTCCTGGTTAAACACTTTGATGACATTGTGTCCGGTATACATTTCCTCAACGTGTCCATTCAAATCCCCTAAGTGTTCTTGTTGGGCTCTAAAGTAGCGTTGCGATGCTTTCACAACCCCCATGACCAGCAATCCGGACACAGGTAGAATGACCAATGCAACCAACGTCATGGGAATCGAAATGGTCAACATCATTACGATAACCCCAATCAGCAACGTGAAGTTCGAAATGACCGAAGCCAGTGTTTGGTTCAACGTTGTAGCTAAGGTATCGATGTCGTTGGTCACGCGAGACAACACGTCTCCCGTAGTCGTTTGGTCATAGTATTTCAAAGGCAAGCGATTGATTTTCGCAGAGATTTCTTTCCGCATTTTATACGAAATGCGTTGGGCAACCCCCGCCATCAACCAACCTTGCGTATAGTTGAGCAGTGCTGAAAACACATACATTCCCGCAAGGAACATCATGATTTGTCCAATTGCGCTAAAATCAATGCCTCCGGTTCCTGCGAATTTCGCTTGAAGGCCTTCAAAGATCAAAGTTGTTGCATTCCCTAAGATTTTAGGTCCAAAGATGGTGAAGATGGTCGAGCCCACTCCGAAAATAATGGCAATACTGAATACGGTATACCAAGGTTTCATGTAGCGAACAAGTTTTTTCATGGTTCCCGAGAAGTCTTTTGCTTTATCGCTTCCCCCACCCATGTGTCCACCTGGAGGCCCCATACGGTTCGGCATTGCTGCTGGACGGTCTTTAGTGTTTGCCATTTTCCAAATCCTCCTGACTTAATTGTGATGCCGCAATTTCTTGGTAGACGGAGCATGTTTTCATGAGTTCATCGTGGGTACCCGTACCTACAATGTTCCCTTGATCCAATACAATGATTTGTTCGGCTTGCATGATGGATGCCACCCGTTGTGCTACCAACAAAATGGTTGTGTCTGTAACGCGTTCTTTTAACGCATGACGTAATTTTTGGTCTGTCTTGAAGTCCAATGCGGAGAAGCTGTCGTCAAATACCAAGATTTTTGGTTTGCGAGCCAGTGCACGCGCGATTGCCAAACGTTGTTTTTGACCACCGGAAACGTTGGTTCCCCCTTGGGCGATTGGCTCATCGAATTTATTCGGTTTCTCATTTACAAAATCAGCTGCTTGCGCAATTTCGGTAATTTCTTGCAGGGATGCATCATCCAAATTCGCATCCGCAAACTTGATGTTGGAACCGATGGTTCCTGTAAACAACAACCCTTTTTGTGGAACAAATCCAATTTGTTCACGCAATTCTTTCGTTGGGATGTCTCGAATGTCTACCCCATCCACCGTAATCGAACCAGCACTGATGTCATAGAATCTTGGAACCAAGTTGATCAATGTCGATTTCCCGCTGCCGGTAGAACCGATAAACGCAGTGGTTTGGCCTGGTTTGGCTTCAAAACTAATGTGGTTCAAGACGCATTCTTGCGCTCCAGGGTAAGCAAAGCAAACATCATTGAAACGTACCACACCTTGTGTTTTTTCAAGATGAATCGGTGCTACGGGTTCGTGAACCGAAAGTGGTGTATTCAAAATTTCCGCAATACGATTCGCCGAAACGGTTGCTCTTGGAAGCGTGATAAAGACGATGGAAATAAAGAAGAAACTCATGATGATTTGCATGGAATATTGCATGAAGGCCATCATATCCCCGACTTGCATCGTACCCAAATCAATTTGTTTTGCACCAAACCAAACGATCATCAACGTAATCACGTTCATGATGAACATCATCGACGGCATCATGACTGCAGTTGCACGGTTTACAAACAAGTTTAATTTCGTCAAATCGGCATTCGCCTTCTCAAATTTTTCTTCTTCATATTCTTCGTTTGAGAACGCACGGATGACAAGCATCCCGGTTAAACTTTCACGTGTAACCAAGTTGAGACGGTCCAACAACGTTTGCACGACTTTGAATTTCGGCAACGCGATGGAGAACAGGAATAGGATCAAGAACCCTAGCAAGACGATTCCTAGAATCGTAATCCACAACATGCTTGCATCGGCATTCAATACTTTGATGATCCCTCCAATACCCATCATTGGAGCGTAGAATACGAAACGGAACAACATGACAAGCACCATTTGGATTTGGGTAATGTCATTGGTTGTTCTTGTAATCAAAGAAGCGGTTGAAAACTTATCGAATTCTTGATTCGAGAAGTTGGTTACGTGGGAGAACGTTGCATCACGTACATCGCGACCAAACGCTGCGGCCGTACGTGCAGATAAGAATCCCACCGAGATGGTTGCAATAGCGCCCAACAAAGTAAGACCCAACATGACTAGACCAATGCGAATCATATAGTTGATTTGGTACGCATCCGTATCCACCCCAAGTGTTTTGTACTGCGCAACGATGAAACTTGCACTTGCAGTTGCTAAGCTACTTGACTCAACCCCAGAAAACTGAGTATTGATAGCCTCTTTGATTGGGGAAAGGGCCGCATCCGGTAACGATTGCAAGAAATCAAATACCGATACGCCGGCAGGAATTTGAGTTAACAATTCTTCGAATTGCCCCCCTTGTGGAGCAAACATTCCGCCTTGATCGCCCGTAAGCATACTGTATACAATGACTGCTTTGGCAATGACGGGTTCGGCGGTTTCCCACTGTTTGTCATCCATGTCAACCAATTGGTATACATCTTGTTTTTCTAGACCTTCAAACTTTTTTTCAATCCCCGCATAGGCCGCGTCGTCGGTTGTGACCAACTCGTAGGCGTCTTTAAAGATTTCTTTTTCATCTGCAGTCAAAAAAAGTTGCATATTTTCGAAGGCATCCGAAGCCACAATTTCCATCTTGGCTCCTTCAATTCCTCCCGTTTGAATTCCGTTATTCACGATTTTTGCCATATACTCCGGTAGAGACAAATCCGCCATCGCTTGTCCAAACAACAATGCGATAATGGCTAAAATCACATACCAGTAGGGCATAAAGAATTTTCTAAGTTTCCACATACTTTATTTCCTTCCTTCTACGCGCTGTAGAATTTCCGCTGCGGTGCGCATCGAGTGTATTAACGTTTTCACTTCTTCACGCCCAAGCTCCTTCACAAGTTTTGCAAAGCGTTCATCTACAATCTTACTTGCTTCTTGCAATGTCTCTTTTCCTTTGGCAGTGATTGCGATCGCGTAGGCACGTCGATCTCCAACCACTGCCTTGCGCTCTACATATCCATCCAATACCATGGCTTCAACAAGTCCTGAGGTCGTGGAAGGTGCCAAATTGATGACCTTGGCTATTTCCATGACTTTGTTGGACTCCACGCTATTGAGGTGGTGTAGCACCGCAAGTTCAAGAGGTCTCAACACAAATTCGTTGCGTTGAAGCAGTCGAAATGCTTTGCCAAACTCTTGAAAAGCCAGTACCAAATCCGGATACAATTCTTGATCCATCATACATTTTCCTTTCCAATTATTCAGTCCTGAAACTTTTGACTTTTGCATTATATACCTGTCCCAACAAAAGTCAAAAAAGATACTTCCATACAAAGGGGTCTTTATTTTTCAAAGACATGAAGCACCCATTCACTTCCTTAGCTAATATTTCAATACCGAAATATTAGTATATGAACAGTTTATGCTTCTGGGCATTCAAAGTCAAGCACCTTACTTCAAACAAATAAAAAAAGATTGCCTTACGCAATCTTATTCAAAACGATTGGTCCATTTGAACGTAAATTCGTCTTGATCGTAAATCAGCATTTCGCTGACTCCAGGGCAGTAACCCGCTTCTTGACACATCGTGTTGTTCGCGGATTCATACAACCACCACGGGCCTGCATTCATGTCCTCACTCACCTTGCCAAGCATCCCTTTCAAAAACGTTCCGAAACTGCCCGCTTCCATAACCGCGTTCAATTCGGTTTTTTCTTGAAGAAATTGCTCTAAGGTTTCCGCATCGGTGTGAAATACCTTTTCCAATAAAATTTCATTGTCGTTCATTTCATCCACCACTATGAGGGTAATTTCTTTTGCCCCTTTTTCGGCCTTCGGCATAAACGTGTTAACGCCCCAAACAACCCCGACTAGAAGCAGCAGCAATGCTCCAATACTAATGATTCTTTTTTTCATGTAGATTTCCTCTCAATTCGTTCTAAAATTCGTTGGAGTGGTTCAAACAAAACCAACACTTGAATGGCTGCGCTCACCCCTTGTATGATGGAGGTCTTCACCCCTAACAACAAGTACAAGGTGGTTACTTTGGAAGAAAACAGCAAGAACGGCAAGTCTAGCAGCATTCCAGTGGAAAAGGCCAACACCATCGTCCACAGTGCAATGGCATAAATGCGATGTTGCAAGAAGGGTCGCAACATTGAGGTCAGCATGGCATAGCTTACAAAGACCAATACGTAGGCGATGGTCCATGGGGTTATGCCATAAAACGCCATGTTGACCATTGTGAAGACAAAGGTCGACAAGACGGCTTCTTTTCTTGAGAGCGTCAATGCATACAAAACGATGCACAGCGTGATGACTTCCAAATACAGCACACTCGAAAGCAATGCAAAACTTGCGAAGAGCAAAGCGCCCAAAAATGAGACGCGCGTTAAGGTTCTAGTTTCCATAGGATTTCGAAACGAATCCGATTTCTTCAACCTGCTCCATCGCATTGGCTACCAAGGCCATTGAAAACAGCAAATTGGCTACCATATTGGCAATCGTAATGACAAGGGGGTCAACGACCTGTTCGCGTTCAATCTGGTATGCCAAGCGCGTTACCTTTTTGGCAATGCAACGTGCCACATGCAAGGCACTTGCCCCAGCACAACCCACTGGTAGCACAAATTGGGTCGCGCGCCCGCCCATCAAAGCCAAGGTTTCATGCATTTCAAACAAACGCTCCACATCGCATGGGCTTACGGCCACCTTACCACGGATGCTGCCGTTGAGATGGTAGATCATCTCTGCAAGTTCCATCAACATCCCTTTCAACGGTTCTTGTACCAAGGGTATGGCCACTCCAAGTTGGCTGACCAACAGGTCGCTCTCAATTTCAAAATCGCATTTTTTACTTTCCTCTTTCAAAAAAGGATAAGCACAAGCCAAGTGTTCGTTCATGTTCCGCCTCCTAAAAACAAAAAAACATCCGTGCGGATGTGAAAAAGTGCGCAATGACGTTAACAAGTAACGTTGCCCATTTCTCAACCCCAGGAGAAAGCAATATACAAAAAGGCAGGTCTACCGGCTTAGCATCGTCTTACTCTACACCTTCCCATCCATCTGGACAGTGGCACTTGTATTTCATCCGCTTCACGGTTACTGGGATAGCTTTGGATTACCAAATTCCCTATTAAGTATCAATACACCTTATTGCGTTACCACTATAGCACAGTTTTCGTCAAAACCCAACTCTAACCCCTTCTTTTTTCCCCATTATTTTTGACAATGTCGGGTCCTATGGTATGATTAAATTGACCCGTGGGTCAAAGGAGGAAGTATGTCAATTGTTGTAATGGAAACCCTATCCAAAACGTATGGAAAAACCCACGCTTTGTCTGCACTTACCCTACAAATCGAACAAGGGGAAGCCTTTGCCCTTGTCGGTCCTGCAGGCTGTGGCAAAACGACCCTACTGCATTTGTTGTTAAATGTGGTTCAACCCACAAAAGGCAACGTTAGCATCTTCGACAAAAACGTCACCACCTTCAGTAAAACATTGAAAGCGGATATCGGTTTTGTTCCTGCCCAAAATGGCCTTTCCCCTCATGACAGCTTACAAACCCATCTAAAAAAGGTCGCGGCCCTGCGCGGCAAGCGAGACCTTGAGGAGGAGGAACGCCTTTGTGCCCGTTTTTCTTTGGACGTCACTCAAAAACTAGGTCGCTATTCTGCCGAGCAGCAAAAACTCGCGGCATTGGTAATCGCCCTTGCCCACGCTCCGCAGTTGTTGTTGCTAGACAATCCTTTTGCTCCAATGGAGGCCTCCACCCAAGCAAAGGTTATTGAATTACTAAAGGAAAAGCAACAAAAAGGGATGACCCTTATTGTCAGCACTCGCGAAATCGATTCCATTCAAGACTGGTGCCAGCGCGTTGCGTTTCTACATGCAGGAAACCTCATCAGTGTAACGGATTTGAAAAAAACAGTTCTGAAGGGAAAGCGCATTACCATTACCTATCGCAATACCATTGACCTAGACCAATTCCATTTGGAATATGAGAAGCTTGCACCCAATCGCGTTCAATTCATTTTCCCCTACCACCTGAACCACTTGCCAAAATGGTTGGCGGTTTTCGATTTAGAAGATCTTGAAATCCAATCCTATGAATTCAAAGATCGCTTCCAAGACTATTATAAAGGAGCCTAATCATGGAATTATTCAAATTATTTGCGCGCAAATTGTGGAAGTCTAGTCTACTAGCAGGAGGTCTATTGGCAATCCTATTGTTTTTGCTCATTGTTGCCTATCCGGCTGTGCTATCCACATATTGGACGCAATTTGTAAACCTTTGGGAACCGCTCCCTCCCCTTGCCTTATTCATACTAGGCTGGATCAAAAGCCCACCTTTGGATGATTTCAGTTTCTATTTGGGCTTTTTATTCCAATATGTGTTGCTTTTTGTTGCCCTATGGGCGCTACTTCGTGGTGCACGCTTGTTGCCTTCCTTACAAAAGGAGCGCAGCATCCTTCACTACATGAGTATGCCCATTACCCGCACGCAACTCTACGTACATGCCATGTTGGCTACGCTTGTTTTCAACTTGATCATCATCGCCTTACTCAGCCTTGGCTTGTTTGCCGCGCTTTATGTCAATGATCCCAGTCTTGCTTTCATTCAAAGCCACAGCACCTTGCCGTTGCACTTTTTCGCAATGTTGGTAGTCATTCAACTCTTCTTTTCGGCTTTGGGATTTTTCTTTGGCGCCCTCAGCAACAAGCCTGCCGAAGCAAGCTTGTTGGGCATGATTTTGTTCCTGATTTTGAGTTTGATTGGCGTATTCTCACGCCTGATTCCTCCTCTTTCCATCTTGCGCATCCTTTCGCCTTTGGATGCCGTAGACCCACGTTTATTCGCCCAAAGCGAGGCCACGCTTTTGCCGTATGGAATCTTTGCTGGTTTGGCAGTGTTGTTGCTTGTGGGAGGATGGGCACTGTATCGCAAGAAAGATTTGGTCGTCTGATGGACAGTCAACAGCGCATTCTCGAAGCGGCCATTGCAATTTTTGCCACTGATGGCTTCGCCCTTGCCAGTACCAACGCCATTGCACAACGCGCCCAAAGTTCAAAAGGATTGCTCTTTCATCATTTCCACAATAAGGAAGGCTTATATTATGCCGCTTATCAACATTGTTGTGCCCATCATCTGGCTTTTTTGAATCAATGCTTTGCCCAAAGCCACAATCCTGAGGAATGGTTTCTGGCATGGATTCAAGGAATGCATGAATACGCAACCCAGCACTGCGCCTATGCCCAGTTACTTGACCACTCCATCCTAGTCTTGCCACACCGTTTGCAAGATTCCCTGCAAGCAAGTCAACTTGACCACCAAACGCATCAAACCCGATGGATGCATCTTTTGGTGGAACAATTGCCACTGCGCTCCACGCTTTCCACCGAGGAGGTTGTAGACTACGTCCGCTTGTTGCTGTCCTCCTTGCAAGGTGAAGTGTTGTGCCACACCCCGTTGGACGAGCTTTTGCAAAAAGGTGCCCGCTATTATGAGTGGATGTTGCATGGGCTCACGTAGTTTACAGTTATTCACTTGCTTTTTGCACAAAATGGTAGTCCGATTGTTTTTTACACTCAATTCGTATATCATGAGGGTAGCAAATGGAGGACTCAACAATGGCAAAAGTATTAGCAGGAAGCTCACTTCCTGAACAAACATGTGAATTTAACTTTGAATTAAATCGTGTGGAATTTCCAGAGGTATCCAAAACCCACATGGCCTTTACCAACATTGCCGATTACCACATCGACAAAGTATCGGATGATCAACGTCAGGTTACCCTGACCTCCAAAAAAGGTGCGAAAGTCATCATCGCTTGTACCAAAGACGATGCGAAATATCTAGACAGCACCATGATCATGATCAAACTACAAGGATAATCTACCCTTTCCCCCATTGTCACCATCCAAGACAAGGGGGTTTTTTTGTATGCAAAGTAGTGCATCGTCAAAAAAAGTGGACTCCTTGGTCCACTTTTCGATTTGTGCTCATTATTTTTTCTTTTGTTGATCCAGCATTAGCCCAATGGCAACGCCGAGGAGTAGTCCTATGGGAATTTGATTCAGGGCAGCCCCTAGTGCCAACCCGACACCAATACAGATAGGAAAATAAACATGCGGTTTCTTTTTTTCATTGTGTGAACTCATCCAAATCCCTCCAAATCCGTGGGTATTGCTTGATTATATCGCAAAGAAACAACTTGGGTCAAGCACAGCGAAAAAGCAAAAGGGACCATCCGATCCCTTTCTTTATCGCCTCTTTGTTATTTGCTATTCAAGATGCCATTGCTCAGCAATTTGTTTAGTCCTAGGATATCGACTTTGCGTCCCAGTTTGATTTTTATGTCTCCTACCTGGGTAAAGAGTTGAACTTCCGTATTGTAGTCCAACATTCCCGCAGTTTCGACCGAAAACAATTTAATGGCCGAATAAGGCAAAGAATACATTTCTTTCTTTTTGCCGGTAATGCCTTGGGAATCTACCACGATCAAGCGTTTGTTTGTGAAGACTGCATAATCGCGCAACGTATAGTATGCTCCATGCGGTACTTCTCCTTCTGCTAGATATCCATACACATCCTGTGGAATGTCCCGTTCATCCGAGAATGTCCACTCGGTTACATTATTCAATTCGCGTTTCATTTCTGCCATACACCATTCCTCCTAACGCCATTATGACGCTTTATAGAAAAGATTCAAGTATTTCCGTTTGTCGCTTGAGTAGGCTCTATATTTGCGTTAGTTCTCTTTCCAATTGTCAATGGATCCAAAATCGAATACATTGCGATAGCCAAGTTCAACAAGCTGTGTTGCGGCTTGTTGGGAACGATTCCCACTGCGGCAATATACGATTAGGATTTCATTTTTGTCCCAGACTTCATTTTCGATGCGCTCTGTCAGTTCATCTAGCGGGATGTTGGTTGCCCCTTCCAAGTGTTTTTCTTGATACTCTTGGGCAGTACGCACATCCAACAACATTACTGATTTTAACTCCATCACCAACTTCGCATCTTCAAATGAAATGGTGCGATATGCCGGTTCTTGCGAAAAATCAATTTTTTGTTTGACCTTGCTCGCACGAATTTGAACCGGGTAACTTTCTGCTACCACGCCATCATAATAGATTTCGATCAAATCGCCGCGGGCAATGTCAGGATTCATTCGATCGACACTTACACTAGCCAAATCAAAGTCATTGTCTTTGGAAAATGACACTACATAATTGGACACACCAAAAGAGTCTACCACTCCCGTAATGCTAACTTGTGGGGCGCAACCACTCAAAATCATGAGCGCCATCCATAAAACGATTATTTTTTTCATTTGCTTACCTTCTCATTCTTGTAACATTATAGATGATAAAGGCACTGTCAAGCAAGTAGACTACCACAAAGAGCCATGTAAGTACCATCGACGCGTCCGCAAACAACAAAGATACTGAGTAATCAAGCACGAAGTATTGTTCAATGGCCAAGGCCAGATTGGGATTCACAATTTGTGGGGTGTTGACAAAGACAATAATGAATACCAAAGACACCAGATTCAATACCGCAAACGCCATCGCACTGGAAAACTTCCATTTGCGATAAAGCAGCTTGAGTGTCCCCTTGAGGATGCTTAGGATAAAAATGCCAAGTACCAAGGCTTCAATTTGGCGAAATTTGCCTCCTACAAAAAACGGGATCACTTGATATCCGCTTTCACCTGGTAAATACAGCGCAAAGATTTCCGGAGCAAAAAGCAATGCCGTAACCAAAATCGTGGCGACCACCATCCCCGCAACCGTCAAATAGCGATGCGCTTTTTGTAGCCGCGTTGGCAATGGAGGCAAATCAGAAATGCTCCAGCTGTCTTGGGACTCTTTATAATCACCAAAGGGAATGTGTAAGAGGTCTAAGGCTGCGAAAATCAACGTAACCCATAAGAACCCTTGAGCCATGGCAGAGGTGAGCAAGGTAAAGTAACTGCGTAACAACGCACCGAAATCAGCATAACCTCCCACGCTTTCATATAAAATGGTGGCCATCGAAATGCCAATGATAATGGAAACCTCAATGAGCTTTAGGACGGACACATACTTATAGTAGATTTTGGGTGAGATCAATGCGGTATGTTGTGCTTCTTGCAACTGGTGTGCCAACTCTTCTGGATCCCCGAGTTCGATGAGAATTTGGTTGACCTTTTTGTTACCATCACGTTCGTCGCTTTCTTCAAGCAAGGTTCGAATTTGCTTGTGCAGTTTTTTTTCTGCCCCATACCGATACGATCGGGGAAGATAGGAACAGACAGTATAGATGTAGCGTTCAATGATTTCCACACGCCTCACCTCCTTTTCCCCATTGTATCAATTCCTCTTTCTTTTACAAGTATTACATATTATCCCATTCTATCACATATTAAAGACCCCCTTTTCCCTCCCTGAAAACAAAGAAAAACTCCCTGGGAGAGGAGTTTTTCTTTACACAATTAAGAAAGGGGGCAAAGTAACGATTGTTACTTCACACATTCATCTTACAAGATTGTGAAAAATGTGCAAGTGAAGTGTTCTATGAAATGTAGATTTCTTCCATCGTATCCAAATTCAAACATGCCAAAGTGCCATCAGGATAACAATTGCCACAGTCCATACCAATCTTGTCATGATAGATTGGATCATAAAAAATGCGATATGGATGGGTCGAGTCCACGCCATATAGCCAATCCAAATAGGGGCGCGGGCTATGACCAAAGATGATTTTTTGTGGCAAGGGGTTTGGTGCCAAGACAAAGCGATCCCGAACCCAGAGCAATTGGTCTTTTTGCGCCATCAAAGCCGCCTCTAGACTTTGCTCGGACAGTGCCACTTTGAGTAACTTGGGATCAAAACCGGCATGCACCAACAAGTAATCGTCGAATACTACAAAATAGGGCAATTGATTCAACCATCCAATCAAATCCAGTTGTTCCTTCGAGGTTAATTTTAAAAATTCACGATACAAGAACGGATCAATCATCCCAGCAATGACCTTGGGATACTCCTGCAATGCCCCTTTCAACATTTCTTCATGATTGCCCACAATCACTTGGATTTGGGGATGGCCCATGCACGTTTTGAGTACTGCCATACTTTGCCGCCCCCGATCAATCAAATCCCCTAGAACATAAAGGGTATCTTCAGGCTGCAATTGCAAGTGTTCCAGCAATTGCAAGAGGCGATCATTTCGTCCGTGAATATCACTTGTTACATAACGCATACACTATCCCCGTTGCATGGTACGGCGCGTGACATGTACAATGGCCAAAATTAGATGCATTAAAACTCCTATGACAATGAGCGCCAAGCTGATTCCCGCAAAGCTCCATTTTGCTAAGGTAAAATAAGGCGCATACTCTAGGAAGATGGTCCGTTGTGGAAAGTAATACATACCAATGGTTAGCATGGCGTTTTCCCCGACATCACTTAAGAAGGTAAAAAGCGGCATGGCCAACAAAACGCTTATCATCGGAAAATCAAAGGCACGATATACGCGCGATACGGTGAAAAAGAGCATCACGAAATATAGAAAAGGCCACACCAAGTCAAACGTGAAGTGCCAAATCATAAAAAAGATTCGACCCGAAAACTCCAACGCATAGCCCATCTGCATCAAATCCGTGATGCGATAAAAAAACAGCACATCCGGATTTATGGTCGGCGGCGTCAGCCGCGTATACACTTGATCTGCAATGGGAAAGACAACCCCTACAAAAATCAAAAAGGCAATGGCGGCGGCTGTCCACCACCCGAAACTCACTTGACGACTCAAATGTTTCAACATCTTCTTCACCCCTTTTTATTTAAAGTACCATGTTTTCTCATTTTTTCAATTTATCTACTATGTCCGAATAACAATCCAGCCAAATGCCCAAGGAAAGCGCCAATGACACTTCCATCAGGCTGCTGACCTTTCCAAAAAGCAGCAACAAAAAGCCACTCATCAGCATGATGCCCACCAAAACGTGATACATCCGCTGCGTCAAAGGATGGATCATCCTTTGTTCAAAGGCAAACCACCAAAGCAACGCAAGCAACAGCGTAGGCGCGAACATGACCAACGCAACGTGCACTTCGCTCAAAATCGGGTAAGCCTTCGGCGCATACGGCAACAAGACCCCTAGCATCATCAAACTAAAAGCCAGCACATACCCCTGAATCCGCAGCGTTTTGTAGGTCAAGCCTAGCATTTCCATACGTTGAACATAGTAGCCATATAACACCCCGCACAAGAGGGTCCATCCGACAAACCACCCATAGAGCGCAGGTTGTGCCGCCACTTCACTAAGTGAATTGTGCACCCAATGTTTTTGGGCTCCTAGCCACAAAGAAGTAAGAGGCAACACCCCATAGGGGACGAGTTTAACGATCTTCATGTACCCTCCAAAAGTAAAACGAGGCGATGGTTCCATAAGGCGAAAGTTGATGTTGGATGCGGGCAAAGCGCACTGGATCTAGGTGGATGCCATAGGCCTTCTCGATTCCTTTGCGAATCCCCAAATCGGCATAGCTCAACACGTCGGGGTGGTGAGCGCCAAACAATAAAAACATTTCCACACTCCAAGGACCCAACCCCTTTACTTGCAACAATGCAGTCTCAATCGCTTTTCGCTCAAGTGTCACTAATGCCGCTACATCATGAGTAAAGACAAAGTCCAGTAAACTTTCCAAATAGCGCTGTTTTTGAGGACCAATCCCACATGCTTGCCACGTTTCGCGATTCCACCCTTTCAAGACGAGTGGATCGAAGTGATTGCTTGCTTTCTCCATGCGCTCCAAAATCTTAGTGGCACCTTTGGTCGAAATTTGCTGGGATACCATAATTTTGACCAAGCAAATCCATGGATCTTCCTCTACTTCCCGTTCGATTTTTCCATACTGCGCAATGAGTTTTGCCATCGTTTCATCCTGACGTGCCAACGCGGCTAACGTTTGTGCATCGTATTCGTAATACGCCATAATCCACCCTCCCATAATAGCCAATTGTAACACAAAAAAGCCACGGTTACGTGGCTTTTATTCGATTGGAATTGATGCTTTTTCTTCGATTGCCTTCGCTTCGACTTTTGGCAACGTAATCGTCAAGATTCCCTCTTGAAGTTTGGCCTTAATGTCTTCGCGCTTTACCTTTTCTCCGACATAATAGGATCGTTGACACTTGCCATAATAGCGTTCTTGCCGAATCAGCGTTTCCCCTTCTCTGGTTTCATTGCTGGATTGGCGTTCCGCACTAATGGTCAAATAGCCATTTTCCACATCCACATGAATGTCCTCTTTGCGATAGCCCGGTAAGTCAATGTCTAATTGATAGCCAGCGTCACTTTCTTTGATGTCGGTTTTCATGACTTCAAAGTGGCGAGGGCGCCGGAAAAAAGGATCGTCAAATAGACTATCGAAGGTATCCCAACCAAGGCGTTTTGGAAGTAAGCTCATACTGTTTCCTCCTATTCTTCGAGAAAAGTATAGCGCGACTTGTTGGAATGTCAAACGCGTTGTTGCTATTTGGCCATCAGATCTTCTTCGCTCCAATACGGTTCTTTGGTTGCGCCATAGCGCTCATAAAAGACTTTTTTCGCATTGAAACGATCTTTGAAATAAAAGGCTTTCGCATCTTGTGGATACCCTAACGGTAAGATGGTATACACATGAATGTGGGAGGCAAGACCCAACATATTCTTCACGTACGTTTCGCGGTCCTCTTCCCCATAAATGCCCAGCCAAACTCCGCCGATCCCAAATTCCATTGCTTCCAGTAGCATGTTTTGGGTCGCCGCCCCTAGGTCTTGTTGCCAATGCGTAGGATAACGCATTTCTTCCTCATTGGCCAATACGACAATCGCGACGGGTGCCTCTTTCAACATTTTGCTGTAGGGGGATAGTTTGCTTAAGTTATCCAGCAGTGCAGGGTCACGTATGACGATGAACTCCCAAGGCTGTTGGTTTCCAGCAGAGGGTGCTTGCATCCCCGCGCGG
>JBOGAI010000209.1:0-1704 GCA_051655665.1 Erysipelotrichaceae bacterium
ATTTTTTTATTCATCACGTATTCTTGCCACTGGTTGTAAAGCAAATACGCCACAGTGGATGCTACCAGAACATACCATAATTCTTTCATTTTGATTACTTCCTTTCCATAGCAAGCCGAAACGCTTTCTTAAAGGTGCGATTGACTTCCAATGGAGTTTCATTCGCCAAGGTGATCAGCATTTTTCCATTGTAGATTTGCTTCACAGCGACAACATGGTCGAGGTTGACAATGAGACTTTTGGAAATTCTCACAAAGCCCATCCCTGCAAACTGTTCTTCCAGCTGATAGAGCTTTTGTCGAGTTTGAAGTTGTCGATGTTCTAGTTGCACAAATACGTCACTGCCCAACGCTTCAAAATAGAACACTTCTTGCAAAGCGATGTTTTCCTCACCGCGTTGCGAAAAGCATGCAAGTTTTTCTGTGGCAGGCGCTACGAAATGCAACAATTGGTCAATCGTACCCACCGTTGATTCATTTATGACAATATTGAGTTTGTCTTCTTCGATTAAAGAGGAGTCATCACATATGACAATCTGATAGTGTTCCTCGTTGATGGGAAGATGAATCAAGGCGTTACGCAAGGGTGGTTTGCATTTTAGTTTAATCATAAAAGAACCATTCCTTCGCTTTTATCATAGAGGATTTGCATCGTGTATTCCACTCTTTCCTGATGAGTTACACAAATTTACTCATAACCTTCTTAAAGAACGGATATGCAACCATCGCAAGCGTATATGAACCAATTGCCTGGATGGCATTTACCCCTAAAGAAGTCAAAAACATGACCGGTTGTTGGGTCAATACAACATCTGCAATTCCATAGCCAATCCACATCACACCAATCCCTGCCAAAAACACCCACCAGACCTTTTTTTGCTTACCACGCAACAACCAGGCCACCACGAAGCCTTCTGTCCCCTTAATGACAAACGTAAACAAAGCGTATGAAACAAAGCCTAGCGATAGATCTGCCATCATAGAGGCCGTTCCTGCGATAAAAAAGGCCAACCACGGTTGAAAAAAGCTTGCGAACAATAAAATCAGCGCATCGCCAATATTAAGATAGCCTAGATTTGAAATCGGGAAAGCAAAAAAAGCCGTAAAGAGGAAGATTCCTGCTAGGGCCATGGCTGCTTTCGCCATCATTTTTGAAGAATGCATGATTACACGACCAACGAATCGACAAGGGCTTTGCCACTTCCGTTCATAAAGCTTTTCGCATCCATCTTACTGCGGCCTTCAAGTTGCAATTCCAACACCTTGATCATCCCACCTGTTACGGCAATTTGAACCGCATCAGCGTACACCAAAGTTCCCACTGGCAATGCATGCTCTTTTACAATCTTCTCTACGCTCCACAGTTTCAACTTCTTGCCTTGAATCAACACATAGCCAACCGGCCATGGAATCAATCCGCGTATTTGGTTGTACACTTCATCAACCGATTTGCTTAAATCGATTTTTTCTTCTTCTTTGGATACATTCCACGCATAGGTAACCTCGGCTTCCTCTTGTTCGATGAACTCCGCTTTGCCCTCAAACAAAAGTGGCAATGCCGTTTTGATCATCGCACTACCCAAATGCATCAATTTATCATGCAAGGACCCTGTCGTGTCGTGGTCTTCAATTGGAACTGCTTCCTGCATCATATAGGCCCCGGCATCCATTTTTTCAACCATGCGCATAATGGATACCCCAGTTT
>JBOGAI010000210.1:0-3570 GCA_051655665.1 Erysipelotrichaceae bacterium
GGTGTAATCTTCGCGTGCTTTGTCATTTTAAAAGAGATTGAAGTCAATAATGTAATCAATGTCATTGAGGGTGTTCGTTATGGTGCAAGTCAAGATGCCATTTCGAGTCTGCTCATCTATTAAGGAGGTAGGTTATGTCAATTGCGAAGATGCGACTCTTGCATATCAATTTTGATAAAGAAAATCTACAGGATGTTTTGTTGCGGCTTTCCGCAGGATGTGAATTTCATCCGGTGCAAGCTCAACGGATCACAGAACGCGTTGGTGGTCTTAAAACCCTGAAAGAAGAAAATCCCTATACCGATGTCGTACAGCGGTTAGTGGATACAGCGAATTTATTAGGCGTTGAGCTCTTAAAGGGACGCGCACAAAGTATTTCGATTGATTTAAATGAAGTGAAGTCCTTGCTAGACAACGTGGAAGACCGCGTACTTGCGTTGGCAAATGTCCGCAATGATGTCGCGACCATCAATGCGGAATACGAAGACAGCATCAAGCACTTGCAATACATGAATGATGCGCAATTCAGCTTGGATGATGTGTTTGATTGTCGTTATCTCAAGGTTCGTTTTGGGCGATTGCCAATCGACAATCTACCAAAGCTGAGCTTCTATGATTCCCATCCATTTGTATTTAAATCGTTCAAATCGGATGCGGCATATTCTTGGTGTGTGTATTTCACAACCTTGGATTTTGAAGGGGATGCCGATAACATCTTCTCCGCCCTGCAGTTTGAACGCATTCGTATCCCTAGTTTCTTTCATGGAACACCGGACGAAGCCATTAAAGTAATCAATAGTGAAATCGAAAGCAACAAGGTGCAATTGGATAAAATTGAAAAGCGTTTGCTTGCGATTCGTGAAGAGTATTTGCCACTAATGGCCGACTACTACGCCAAAGTAAACTTCTTAAATGAAACGTTTGAAACGCGCAAATATGTTGTCGACTTGGGTGGGGAATACACCATCAATGGCTTCGCTGATCCAAAAAGTGCGAAAAAGATTGAAGAAGAATTCAAAGGCATTGCCCACATCGACAATTTACCACCAGAAAGTGACAAACGTTTGCAACCGCCGACGAAGCTAAGCAATGGATGGTTTTCAAAACCATTTGAGTTGTTTGTCAATATGTATGGCACACCGGGATACAACGATTTGGACCCGACATTTTTTGTGGCCATCAGTTACACCGTCTTGTTTGGCTTGATGTTTGCCGACTTGGGTCAAGGGATTTTGTTGGCCTTGTTCTCATGGTTCCTTGCGAAAAAATACAAAATCGGCTTGGCCGAAATTGGAATTCGCATCGGGATTGCTTCGGCCATCTTCGGATTCTTTTTGGGTTCGGTGTTTGGGAATGAAGAAATCTTAGTGCCGCTTTTCAAGGAGACACTCGGTATTTCATGGTTGCCAATCCACGTACTCGATAAAGAATTCACCATGATTTTATTGGGCATTACCATCTTTATGGGGGTTGTACTCATTTCTACGGCCATTACCATTAACATTGTTCTTCGCTTTAAAGAAGGCAACAAATACGAAGCCTTATTGTCGCACAACGGTGTGGCAGGGTTGCTCATGTATTTGTCGCTCTTGTTTGCTTTGGTCGGATCAATGTTGCTCGGTCTTGATATTATGACCCCGGCATTCTTGATTCCGACAGTCGGAATTCCTGTTTTCTGTATTTTCTTCAAAGAACCCATTATTCATTTCTTCAAGAAACAACCATTATTCCCGCATGGAGTGGGAGGGTTTATTACCGAAACCTTCTTTGAAATGTTTGAAGTGTTCTTGTCATTTGCAGCCAACACCATGTCATTCCTTCGTGTCGGTGGGTTTGTACTCTCCCATGCCGGAATGATGTTAGTTGTATATACTCTTGCTGGAATGGTTCCATCGGGTTTCTATTATATTGTAATCATTATCGGAAATCTATTTGTTATGGGACTTGAAGGTATGATCGTGGGGATTCAAGTATTACGTCTTGAGTTCTACGAAATGTTTTCACGTTACTTTGAAGGCAACGGAATTGCCTTCCAATCAATTCATCAATAGGAGGACGCATGTATGTCATGGATTCAATTTGTATTACCCGCAATGGCTATCGTAGTTATTATGTTACCACTTGTGAAAGTGTTTCAAGGTCGCGTAAATCGCATTTCTGCTAAACGCCGCTTGGTGACGCACGTCGGATTGTTTTTCTCTGCTGTATTCGCAATCTTAATGATTAACTTTGCATTCGGTGGTGTATTCGCTGCGGAAGAAACCGTAAGCATCGTGGGTACGAATGCGCAAGGGATGGGATTCTTAGCGGCTGCATTGTCTGCTGGTTTGTCTGCACTTGGTGCGGGTATTGCCGTAGCGTCTGCTGCACCTGCCGCAATCGGTTCCTTCTCTGAAAATGAAAAGAACTTCTCAAAAGCCCTAATTTTCGTAGCGCTCGGCGAAGGGGTCGCAATTTACGGTTTGCTGATCGCCATTTTGATCATCAACAGTTTATAATATGAAATTTTACTTGTTGAGCGACAATGTAGATACCCAACTAGGTTTTCGCTTGGTAGGGATTGAAGGCAGTGTTGTTCACGAACGCAAAGAGTTTTTGCGGGCGCTAGAAGCCGTTATGCACAATAAGGATGTGGACATTGTTTTGATTACGTCCAAATTGATTGCGTTGGCTCCGGAAATTATCTCCGAATGAAAGTTGAAACAAAATCGGCCGTTGCTCACGGAAATTCCAGATCGTCATGGATCGGTGAAAATCGGAGAGTTGATTGACGAATATGTTTCAAGTGCAATCGGCGTTAAAATGTGAGGTGCAAGATGAGAAATTATGATGAATTGGCTTCCTTTATGCGTGATGCCATTGAACGCGTTGCCAATAAAGAACTAGAGGTCATTGAAAAAGAAATTCGTGCGCAAGAAAAACAATTGCTTGAAAGTGCGCAACAAGACGCGAAGCGAATTGTAGAAGCAGAGACCGCGCAAAAAAAAGAACGCCTCAAAGCCGCTACTGCACAGCGTTTGGCCACCATCAAGAAAAATAGTGATCAAACAATTATTCGCAAACGCAATGAACTGTTTAATGGTTTGTACAATGAATTGGATCAAAAAATGGAAGCATATGTACAAAGCGATGCTTATGTAGAAAACATGATTACCAAGTTGCAACATGCTTTGGCGAACTTTCCTGCTGATGCATTGGTGTTTCAAATGAAAGCAAGCGATCAAAGCTTGGAAGCAGCCATCAAAAAAACTTTTGCTGGTGCAAGCGTAGCACATCGCGTAGATTTGCAATACGGTGGTTGTGTGGTGTTGGTAACAAGTCGTCGTCAAGAATTCGACTTCTCTTTGGATAGTGCGGTCGAAGCTGCGAAAAACTGGTTTATCCAACGCGTAGACTTCCGCTTGGAAGAGTAGGGGGTATAGTATGATTGAAGAAAAAATTTACTCCATCAATGGTCCTGTTGTGAAAATCAAAGGAGCCACTTCATTTTCAATGCTTGAACGCGTTGAAGTTGGGAAAAAACGTCTTGTAGGTGAAGTGATTTCGGTAAATGATGCGTATACCACCATT
>JBOGAI010000211.1:0-4738 GCA_051655665.1 Erysipelotrichaceae bacterium
GTTTGTTTTTCTCACCTCGTCTGCGAGATACAACGACGGTTACCCCGATATTGAGTGACAAAACCAAAGCCATCAAAATGAATTTCGGCTGGGTCGTAATTCCAACCGCTGCAATTGCAGAAGGGCCAATGGTCCCCACCATGATCATGTCAACTGCCCCAATCAAGGCAATCAAAAAGCTCTCCATGGTAGAAGGCCAGGCAATGCGCAAGGTCTTTTGATAGATTTCTTTGTCTTCAGGCAATTCCCCCTGAATCATGTGTTTTGGTAAAAATGCTCTTGGTGAAAACATTTTTTGAAGCAACACCTTCATTATTGAAGAAAAGGGTTGTTTTGCAATTCGTCAGCAAGGGTCGTTGACGGACCATGGCCTGGGTAGACTAGCAAGTTTGGATCCATCGTTTTCACCATTTGAATGGATTGTTTCATCTTTGAGTTGGATGAATTATACAAGTCAGTTCTTCCCACACTATCCTTAAACAACATGTCCCCTGTAAACAAATGATTGTTCCATTGCACTAAAATCGACCCTTCCGAATGGCCTGGAACATCGATGACTTCAATTCCAAAAGGTCCAATTTGGTGGAATCCCGGTTGCAGCGTCCGCACTTTGGAGCGCAACGTTACTTGACGGTTTTTCAGTGAATAGTTTTTATCCGGATCTGTAATTAGCTCAACATCCGCTTCATGCATATATACTGGACAATTGAACTGTGCTACCAAAGCATCAACTGCGCCAATATGATCAAAATGACCATGTGTCAACACTATACCAGAAACCGCGCCGCCCAAAGCACGAATTTTCTCAATCAAACGATCTGCCTTTGCCCCTGGATCTACGACAAGCACACTTTCTTGATCTTGAATCAAGTAACAGTTTGCCTGATAGATGCCCACGGGTAATGTGTAGATGTTTTTCATCGCGATAATATAAAAAAAGCCATTCGGCTTTTCTTATTTTTTCTCCTTATGCAAAGTCTTTTTGTTGCAACGTGGGCAGTACTTTTGGATTTGCATACGCTCTGGATTTTTACGTTTATTACGTGTCCCAATGTAGTTTTCTTCATTACATTCTGAACATTTGAACATAATATTGTCTCTCATGGTGTCCCTCCTTAGTTGATAGCTACCTTATTATAGCATACGGCTTTTAAAAAAGCTAATATTTTTTAAAAAATTCATCCAAAGCTTTCGCGGCGATTTCCATACAAATGTTGGACTGTAAATTCGAGTTTACAGAAGAAGTAGGTGCCACGCAAGCAAAGGCAACCTGCGGGTTGTCGTACGGCGCATACCCGAGCAAACTGGCATTGGATACGGAGACGCTTTTTCCGTTTTGATCGGTTACAAAGGCTTCAGCCGTTCCGGTTTTTCCTGCAACCTCGACACCCAAACTGTTTAATTTGGCTCCACAAAAGCCACTGCTGACACAAGCACGAAATCCTTGTTGAACCCGTTCTAAATAGGCGCTGTCTCCATAGATGGTAGATAGCATTTCGACAGGGTTTTCATACACCAAGGTCTGTTCGCTGTTTGGTTCATATGCACGTGTTACCAAACGCGGTTTCACGCGCTGGCCATCGTTTGCAATCGTGGCGGCATAGGTCATCAATTGAAGTGGCGTATACGTATCATATTGGCCAATCGCAAAGTCAAGCAGTAAACCCGCCTGGCGTGAAATCCCGATATAGCCGGTAGCTTCGTATGGCACGTCGATGCCCGTTTCGACCCCTAAGCCAAAACTATTGTAATATGCACGCATCAAATCAAAGGCGGCGGGGTTAATGACCAAGGGACCATTTGGCACATAAGAAGTACCACCCAAGCGCATCGCAATATGGAACATGTACACATTACTTGATTTTTGCAGAGCTTGGACATCATTTAGTGGACCATAGTTGCGATAACTTGCTTTGGCTGGGGTGCCTTGCAAGTAGATTGGAGCATCCACAATGACCTCACCAGGTTTTACGACGCCTTCATTGAGCCCCATATAAACCGTTGCCCCCTTCACGACTGAACCTGGAATATTGGCTTCCAAATACACTCCGCTTGAGTTGTCGTAGTAGGTGTTGTCTTCGGTGCGCGCGATGGAACTCATCGCATAGATTTCACCGGTTTTTGGATTCATCAGGGAAATGTACGCTTTGTTAAAGTATTTACGATAGGGATTGGATGCTTCTCTGCGCAAAACATCTTCTAAGATCGCATCAAGCGTTTTTTGCAATTCAATGTCGATGCTTAGCTGCAAGTCATACCCGTTTTTTCCAGGTTCGACTTCGTTGAGTACGTTTTGATTGGTCAGGGAATCGGTTTTGATTTCATAGACCCCATGTTCCCCTCTCAACAAACCTTCGTATTGTTTTTCAAGTCCGCTGGTGCCCGTGCGCTCATTGAGCGAGTAATCAAGTGCTTGATAGAAAATGGATTGTTCGCTGGGCACACCTTGCTTTTTCGTTGAGATATTTCCGATGACGCTGCGCAGCGTGCTGCCATATGGGAAATCACGTTTCCAATCAAACGCAATGTCGAAGCCAGGATATTCATCCTGATGCTCGATGAAATAGGCTACATCCGCCGCACTGACGTCTTCCATGATGGTTTTGACCTCATTGGCTGGTGCCATATCCATCAATTGCTTAACCGCATACGCACTGAGCAATTCGGGATCAAAGTTGGAGATGTCTTCCTCGGTAATGCGTTGAAGTTTTAGGTTGTAGACATAGGTATTGGTCAACTCTCCGCGATTGGCGGCGAGCAACTCCTCTTCTGTGAGTTTGCCATTGCCTTGATTTTCATCCATGAGCAAGTACAAATCTTTTAGGTCACGCGAAGTAAGCTTGTCTCCCGTGATGTCAAAGCGCTTGGCAACTTTGTACGCCAACTCCCACTTTTGCTCTAGTGTAACATCGTTGGGTGGATAATAGGTAAGGGTTAGGTTTTGTACGTTGTCCACGACCACATTCCCATTGCGATCGTACATCAACCCTCGAGGCGTACTGACCACTTGCTTTTTACCATTGTACGCTTCCAGTTTCACAAGATATTCGTCTTGCTGTGAGATTTGGATATATACCAGACGCCCTGCTAAGAGCACAAAAAGGCATAAAATGACAATGCCGAAGTTGCGCAAGGCGTTATTCGTTGTTTTATTAAAATCTTGGCCACGTTTCAACGCGTCGCTTTGGCGACGTGCTTCTTTTTGATCCAATTTTTTGATGGGATTTTTAAACATGCTTCACACTCCTCCACAGTATTATATATCATTATAGCTTTTTTGTAAGGTGTGATATAATGAATTTGTCAAAAATAAGGAGAGATCAAATGTATACACGAACAAATACAAGAGTGATAAGAGTCGGAAATCTTCAAATTGGAGGACAAAATAAAGTCGTCATTCAATCCATGTGCTCAACCAAAACCAGTGATGTTTTGAATACGGTAAACCAAATTCACGCCCTTGAACAACGCGGTTGTGAACTGGTGCGCCTGGCCATCGTCGATATGGAAGATGCCAAAGCCATTGCCTTGATCAAAAAATCGGTTTCCATTCCCTTGGTAGCCGATATTCACTTTGATTATAAACTAGCTCTTGCTGCCATAGATTATGGCATTGATAAAATCCGCTTGAACCCAGGCAACATTGGGCATCGTTCCAATGTGGAAGCCGTCGTGCAAAAGTGTAAAGAACACCACATCCCCATTCGCATTGGCGTCAATGGCGGTTCTTTGGAAAAACACTTACTGGACAAATATGGCAAGCCATGTGCACAAGCCATGATTGAAAGTGCGCAACACCACGTAAAAATCCTAGAAGATCTGGATTTTCATGATATCGCGTTGTCTTTTAAAGCCAGTGATGTACGCTTGACCATCGATGCATACGAACTAGCAGCGAAAACCTTCTCTTACCCTTTACATTTGGGGGTAACCGAAGCGGGAACCTACATCGGAAGTGCCATCAAAAGTTCTGCAGCCCTTGGGGTACTATTGAACCAAGGCATAGGAGATACGCTGCGCATTTCTGTGAATGGTGATCCGGTAGAGGAAATCACCATTGCCAAACAATTATTGAAGTGCTTTGACTTGGTGAAAAATCAGCCAAACCTAATTGCTTGCCCAACATGTGGCCGCACCCAATATGATATCGGGCCGATTGTCTATGAGATTGAAGAATTCTTAAAAGACATCCACGCCGACATCAACGTTGCAATCATGGGCTGTGCAGTCAATGGTCCTGGGGAAGCCAAACATGCTGACATTGCCATTGCCGGTGGCAAAAACGAAGGGTTGCTCATCAAGCATGGACAAGTTGTTCGAAAATTAAAAGTCGAAGAAATGGTGCCCGTTCTAAAAGAAGAAATTTTAAAAATGGCAGCCAAAATGAATCGTTAAAAAAACTACGCTTGTGCGTAGTTTTCTTTTTTTATCGGCCCAAAAGTTGATCGATTTCCGCTTTGTACGGTGCTACCCCATCAATATATGGGGTTTCTAAAATCTTGATTACGTGCTTCAACTTGGGATGATGGGCAACCTTATACAAGGGATCAAAGCCGATTTCACCATCACCTAGATTGGCATGACGATCTTTTGCTGCGCCTTGTACATTTTTAGAGTCATTCAAGTGAATGACTTGCAACAAATCAAGACCCAACACTTCGTCAAAGTGATCCAACAATGCATCCAGTTCATTGAGATTATAGCCTGCATCATGCACATGACAAGTATCCAAACAAAT
>JBOGAI010000212.1:0-4433 GCA_051655665.1 Erysipelotrichaceae bacterium
CAAATGGCTTAAAATGAACATTGTTCAGATAGGAGAGATGTATGAATAAAACCATTACTTCCAAACAAGAACTGCTCGAGGCTAGCAAAGCGATCGCATCAACCAAAGGGCTCGAAGCCATCAGCATTCGCAGCGTTGCGACCCAGTGTGAGGTCTCGATTGGATCCATCTACAATTATTTTGCGTCCAAAGACGAATTGGTGATTGCGACCATTGAGTCCATTTGGAAGGAACTGATCCAACAGCTAGTGGTAAGTCAAGATCATGTGCGTTTTGTGGACCGTGTCGAGCAATTGTTTGAAGGCATTCGAATTGGCAGTAGCCAATATCCTTCCTTTTTTACGTTGCACTCCATGAGTTTGGCCAAAAGTGGAAAAGAACAAGGACGTCAAGCCATGGATGGTTATTTTGATTACCTCAAAGGATTGTTGTTGGAAAGCTTACAGCAGGATGGATTAGTCAAAGCGGGCGTCTTCGACGAAACCTTTGAGCAAAAGGCATTTGTGGACTTTGTCTTTTCCAACATCGTCAGCCTGCTCATCAACCAAGCGTCCAACTGCTCCTACTTGTTGCGTTTGATTCAAAAACTTCTCTATTAAATACGTACCCACGCAAGTGGGTTTCAAACTGAACGAAAATGAACAATGTTCATATAGAGGCAAGAAAATGAAAATAAAGAAAGAACAATTGTTATTGCTAGCAGGTGTAATTTGGCTGTTAGCGGGGGGCAAAGTCCTACAAATCGGTCTGATGCTATATATCCCCTATACGCAAATTGGAAGTATCAGTGCCTCCGTATTGGTGTTTTGCCTATTTCACTACTTCGTGTTTTCGAGGTTGGTGCGTAAGCATACCAAGCGGATTGTCGCGTATCCTGACCCCGCGCAAAGTGTCTTGCGGGTGTTTGATCGCAGATCTTATGTGATTATGGTGGGGATGATGAGTCTTGGATTTATGGTCCGACATTTTGAATGGGCATCTGACCATATGATTGCCATTTTCTATAGCGGACTAGGATCCGCCTTGGTAGTGTCAGGTGTTTTGTTTATCTATCAGTATGCCACTGTATGGCAGGAAAGAGAGTAATGTTATGCAAGCCATTATGGAAACGACTTTTGATTTGATTTATCTAACAAGTGTCATCACGCTTGGAATCGTGATGGTGAAAAATGCCAAAGGGAATAAGCAATATTTGTTGTTTGGGCTTATGGCGATCGTACTAGGAGTGGGGGATTCGTTTCATTTGATTCCAAGAGCCTATGCGCTTTGCACGACGGGTCTAGAAAATTTTGTAGTAGCGTTAGGAATTGGAAAGTTTATTACGTCGATTACGATGACCTTTTTCTATGTTATGTTGTATTATGTGTGGCGCATTCGCTATCAAGTAGTGGGGAATAAAGCCTTGAGTGTTGCGGTTTATGCTTTGGCCATCCTTCGAATTGTATTATGCTTGTTTCCGCAAAATGGTTGGACGAGTGCTACTGCACCGTTAAGCTGGGCCATTTATCGCAACGTACCCTTTGCAATGCTTGGCCTTTTGATTATTGTTTTGTTTTACCAAAGCGCAAAAAAGCAGCGCGATCTTGCATTTAAAAACATGTGGCTGACCATCGTATTGAGCTTTGCCTTTTATATTCCCGTCGTACTGTGGGCAGATGCGATTCCTCTTGTAGGGATGTTGATGATTCCGAAAACGTGCGCATATGTGTGGACCGTTTGGATTGGTTATCAGGCGATGCAAAAGGAAATGAAGCACTCAACAAAGCAAGGTGCTACCAAACAAGCCTAACAAGAACCACGCGGTGAAGTTCATCACAATTCTTTCTTTCTTACATAGTACAATGACGTAAAGCATGGTACACTTTTAGAGAAGGGTTATGAATCGATAAAACCCAAATACTCACGTAAGAGGGAGGAACAAAAGATGAACGAGATCAAATGTCCGAAGTGTGGCGAAGCCTTTAAAGTAGACGAATCGGGCTATATTGCGATTGTAGCGCAAGTTCGAGATGCGGAATTCGACAAAGAATTGGCCAAACGCGAAGAGTACATGAAGTCCGCGAACAAAAAAGAATTGGAAGTGGTAGAAGCCAATGCAAGTGCGACTTTGGAGAAAGTACTCTCAAATGCCAAACAAGAAATTGAACGCTTAAAAGCAGAGGTACAAGCTGCCGATCAGGCCAAACAAGCCGCACTAAGTGCACAGGAACACAAACGCAGTTTGGAGCTGGTGGAAAAAGACACCTTGATTGCAAACCTGCAAACCCAATTGCAACAAAATGAGCAGGCATTGCTTGCGCAAAAGGAGCACGAATTGCAGGTGGCAAATGCCAATGCAACGGCCAACCTAGAAAAAATGCTTTCACAATATCGCCAAGAAATTGTGGAATTGAAGGGGCAAATTCAGGAAGCTGAGTCCAAAAAAATCATTGCGATCAAAGAGGAAGAAAGCAAACGACAAACGTTGTTGGCAGAGCAAAGTGTTAAGATTACCCAGCTAGAATCCGAACTGACGCACGCCAATACGGCGAAAGAGTTGGAGGTCAAGCGACTTTTGAGCGATTTTGAAACCAAATTGAGTGAGAAAAATGAACTCATCCAATATTACAAAGATTTAAAACTCAAGATGTCTACCAAAATGTTGGGGGAAACCCTTGAACAGCACTGTGAAATTCAATTCAATCAATTGCGTCCAACCGGTTTTCAAAATGCATACTTTGAAAAAGACAATGATGCGCGCAGTGGCAGCAAAGGCGATTATATTTTTAGAGAAGCCACAAGCGAAGGAGTGGAATTCATTTCCATCATGTTTGAGATGAAAAATGAAATGGATACGACGGCAACGAAAAAGAAAAATGAAGACTTCCTAAAAGAACTCGACAAGGATCGTCGTGAGAAAAACTGCGAATATGCGGTACTCGTGTCATTGTTGGAAACTGATAACGAACTGTACAACAATGGAATTGTGGATATGTCGCACAAATACCCGAAAATGTATGTCATCCGCCCACAGTTCTTCATTCCACTCATCACCTTGTTGCGCAATGCCGCAACCAATTCCATCAAATACCGGGAGGAGTTGCAGGAGTATAAAAATCAAAACCTAGACATTTCTCGGTTTGAAGAAGACATCATGGACTTTAAAGAGAAGTTCGACAAAAACTACTCGCTGGCAAGCCGCAAATTCAATGATGCGATAGGTCAGATCGACAAGGCGATTGATCAGCTGATCAAAACCAAGGAATCCTTGTTGTCATCGGAAAACAACTTGCGCTTGGCTAATAACAAAGCTCAAGATTTGAGTATCAAAAAGCTGACTCGAAACAATCCAACCATGGCCAAAAAATTCCTGGAGCTCAAAGAAAACCAAACGGATGAGTCGTCCGAATAAGCGGTACCTACCACAACGCAAGCCTTCCCTGCTTTCTAGCAACGGGCTTGTTTTTTTTATAAATGCGCGAAGGGGAAAGGAGAATGTGGTCGTCATTTGGTATAATAGGGAGTGAATAAATCATAGGAGGCAACAAATGATTGATTTTAAGAACGGAACGTTTCGAAAATTGAAGCGAACCATGGATGGGGATTTTGATGCGATTATTCGACCAATGCTGATTCCAGGTGAGGAAGAAGTAGCGAGCTACCGTAGCATTCGCGATGGAGTGGTGTTTACCAATAAGCGTATTTTATCAATCAATATTCAAGGGATTACAGGAAAAAAGAAAGACATCACCTCAATGCCCTACAGTAAAATCCAAGTATTTTCCATTGAAACGGCTGGAACATTGGATTTGGACAGTGAGCTGGAGGTTTGGTTTTCTGGTGTTGGACTGGTTAGTTTTGAGTTTTCCAGCAACTCCAACGTACATGAAATTGGACAGTTGATTTCTCAATACGTATTGTAAGAAACAAACATAGGAGGAAAAGGACGAAGACCATTCGTTCTTTTTTTTGTCCCACCACAAAAGCCACACAAATTGTAAATCCTCACAAAAGGCATATAATGAGGGTATCAATAGGAGGTAGTGATATGGACTTACTGAAAAAAGTGTTGTATGCAGGCGTAGGGGGACTGGCGTATGGATATGAGATGGGGACAGCCCTCATTGAAGAAATGGTAAAGAAAGGCGAAATTACCATCACGCAAGGTCAGGCCTTGAATGAAGAGTTAAAGAAAAGTTTGAAGCAAGTCAAAGCCAGCGCTGAAGAAACCGTATCGGTTTCCAAAGCCGAGTACGAACGACTCAAGGCACGGGTTGCAGAATTGGAAGGCAGTGAACTAGAATAGTTGAAACGAAAGGGGAGAAAGTGATATGGGACGGGTCAATCGCAAGCGAGTTCAAGAAATCATTCGGGTCTTCGTGCGGCATGGTATGGGACGTACCTCGCTCAACCTAGAACATCCAGTTGAATTGCGTTTGGCCTTGGAAGAGTTG
>JBOGAI010000213.1:0-4154 GCA_051655665.1 Erysipelotrichaceae bacterium
GAAGTGGGCTTCGGATACCACAATCAAGTTTACTCCACGGTACAATCCACCATAGAAGGTGAAGTCAGCCATTTGTGGATAGATGTCATCGCTTGGGGAGTTGTCCACTTCTACGACCATCAAGTTGTCTTGGTCGGCATGCAAAACGTCTGTAATGTCGGCGCGGAATGTCGAATATCCGCCTTCGTGATAGGCTACTTCTTTCCCATTGACGAATACGCGTCCGGATTGGGAAGCAGCTAGGATTTCAACATAGATGCGAGATCCTTTTTTGGTTTTTGGCGTTGCAAAGCTTTTTGCATACCAGCAAGTTCCACGGTAGTAGGAACCGTTTCCATCTTGACCGTCCACTGCGTTCCAAGTGTGAGGCAGTTGAATGGATTCCCATGTAGTTGGTAATGTTGTTGGCAAACCAACGTTTTCTTGTTGGAACAACCAATTGTCATTGAATTGAATGATTTTTCTCATTTTTGTTCTCCTTTAGACCTTTAAAATGTACCTTCATGATACCGTTTACATTCAAATCTGTAAAGGGCTGATATTGCACATTTTTAGCATAATTTTTGGATTATCTTGTATTATGGTAAAAATTATGCCAATATAAAACAAAAAGGAGCGTTGACTTATGAACCCTTCCGTTTCCGCCTTTATCGTTGAATATTTGCAAACAATGCACATTCATTGCCGCATGCATCCCCTTGAGGAACTGGATTTTTCACTGCTTGATTTGGGCTTGCGCACTGAAATTTTGGGGATGGGTGCTGTGGATGAAGCACATTGGTTTCCAAAGGAAGGCATCTTGGTTCATATGCAAGATCGGTTTTTGTGTGCCTACTCCTTGTTTGTGGACCCTATAGAAAAGGTGCGTTACTGCGTAGGACCCTATTTACGCAACGAATTGGATGAAAAAGAGATTTTAGAGATGATGAGTCTAGAAAACATCCCAATGGAGGCGTACAAAGAACTCAAAGAATACTACTATGCCTTGCCTTTGCTTACGGAAAAAGGGTGGCTGTATTCGTTGTTGCACCAATGGGTGGATGGAATGAATGAACAAGATGTACGCATTGAACATCAAAAGCACTCCCATAAGCGCAACAAACAAAGTCAGCCAACCTATCAGATTGCCAATGACCCCATTGTTAGCATGCGCATTTTAGAGGAACGCTACGCCTACGAAACGGAATTGCTTCTCGCCGTTCAGCATGGCAATTATCAAAAAATGTACGACTTGCTAGAAAGTGGATCGATGGTACGTTTGCCCAAACGCGTCGAAGATCCATTGCAGGAGAGCAAGCATCGCATGATCGTCATCAATACCCTGATGCGCCGAGCGGTGTATCAAGGAGGAGTGCATCCGCTGCATATTGACACCTTATCCAATCAACATGCTGTGCTCATCAACCAAATGAGTGATCCTAGCCTTGTAGAAGGGTTGGCCATTCAAATGGTGACCAGCTATTTTACTTTGGTCAAAGCGCATTCGCTTGCGCGCTACAGCAAACCCATTCAAACCATCATCGCCACCATCGATGCCTCTTTGACAGCCGATTTGCGTCTGCAAACCTTTGCCAGTCAGATGTATCTCAATGCCAGTTATCTTTCGGCATTGTTTAAAAAAGAGGTGGGTCTAACTTTGACAGAATACGTAAATAGCAAACGCTTGGAATACAGTGAAACATTACTCAGTACAACGTCATTATCCATCCAAGAAGTGGCGATGCAATGCGGTATTCAGGATTTGCATTATTTTACCCGTTTGTTTAAGAAAACCTATGCCATCACACCGAGTGCATATCGTAAGCAGCAACGCGCAAACCAAGCTAAATAAATTTCAGATAACCAAAACGACTCTTTTTGTACACCAGTGTATACTAGCCTTGAACCCTGATCAACAGGAGAAAAGGAGCATTCCCGATGAGTGAAAGAATAGAGTCCATCAAAGCGTACGCGCTCGCAATTGCGCAAGGAAAAGCGGACAAATCGCTTTATGATACGGTGCAAAAAGAACTTGAAACCATCACGGCGATGGAAGTGGTTGCCATTCAAAACGAATTGCTACAAGAGGGATTTGAGGCAGAGACCCTTGTAAGAGTGGTGGATCGCTTTATTCATGCCATCACGCCAACCCTTGAAAAGCAACCGATGCCTTCCTTTGAAGCTGAAAGTTTTATGCACAGTTTACAAGAAGAAAACAAGGCGTTGATTTCCTTGTTGGAACAGGGGAAAACCATGTGGAAAGCCAATACCCCCTTGCCTGATATTTCCCTTTTGCAAGCGTGGCTGGATCAACTCAAACAATACCAAATTCACTTGTTGAAGTTGGAAAACATATTGTTCCCTGCCATGGAACAACACGACGAGCGTTTTGTCGGCTTACGAATCATGTGGACACTACACGACAACGTTCGCGCCCTTTGGAAAGAATTTGACGCGATGTTGCAAGGGAAAGTCGAAGAACAAGCCTTTGTTTTGTTGTGGGGAAAACTGTTTTTCTCCCATTATGGCATGGTTCAAAAACAAACCTTGATTTTATTTCCCTGCGTTCCACAAGTGCTCTCGCTTACCCAACTCGACGGATTGAAAATGCAAAGCCAAGAATATGGTTTTTGTTTTATCACCCCTCCGCCTTTTGAAACGACCACTCCTTCGCTGTTTCGCTTTGAGGAAGCGTTGCAACGCTTGCAGTGCGACAGTGGCCATTTAGACCTGGTCCAACTGAGTTTATTGTTAGAGGCATTGCCTCTTGATGTGACTTTGGTGGACGAACACGACAATGTAGCCTACTTTTCACAAACCAAAGAGCGCATCTTTCCACGCTCCGCTGCCATCATCGGGCGCAATGTGCGCTATTGCCATCCACTAAAAAGTGTACATGTGGTTGAAGATATTCTAGGTTCCTTTAAACGCAAAGAACAAAGCACGGCCACGTTTTGGATTCAGATGAAGGGACTGTTTATTCTGATCCAATATCATGCTTTGTACGATCGCGAAGGCGTTTATCGTGGTACGTTGGAAATTACTCAGGAACTCTCCCATGTCCGCGCTTTGGAAGGAGAGCAGCGATTGTTGGATTGGACCAATGGAAAAGCCCCTAAGTGAAGTAGGGGCTTTTGTTATTTCAAAGGCATCAATCGGTAGCCCTTGGCAACGAATTGATCAATCAAATCGCCGAGCATGGTCGCATTGTCCTTGCTCACCGCATGCAACAAGAACAAGCCACCTGGATGGGCTGCGTTGCTGACCAGCGGCAAGGCTTTGTCTACGCCCATTTGGTTGTTGGTTTCCCAATCACGATAGGCAAAACTCCAGAACACGCTCTTATATCCCAGTTTTTGGGCAATGTAGAGAGAGCGGGTAGACCATTCGCCTTTTGGCGGACGATAATAGGTCATGTTGTAACCATAATTTGCATTAATGTAATCATCCAACACCATAATTTCCTCCACCTGATCGCTTGCCGACAAGGCGGGCATCGAGTAGTGATTGACGGTGTGATTGCCCAGTGTATGCCCTTCTTGAATCATCCGGGTGACCAATCCCGGGTTTTTTTGGGCATAGGTATAGGTCACAAAGAACGTGGCTTTGACTCCTTTTGCCAGCAAGGTATCCAAAATTTGAGCGGTATAGCCGTTTTCATACCCTTCATCAAAGGTCAAATAGATCACATTGTCCTTTGGCATGATGAACAAGGCATTGTAGGAACCGAAACGAGCTTGATAGTCGAGAGGATATAGGGGCCGATTGTATTGGTCGACGGCAGTGCCTTGCCCCCAACCTTTGGTGGTGTTTTCATATTTGGACAAGTCCCCAAAGTCAATGCCCCGTATGATGGTGCCAGGAGTTGGTTTCGGCTCGGGTTTTGGCTCAGGCTTTGGTTCGGGCTTTGGTTCGGGTTTCGGCTCAGGCTTTGGTTCGGGTTTTGGCTCAGGCTTTGGCTCGGGTTTTGGGATGACCGGCGTCACAATCGGATCGGTAGGGGTCGGCTTGGTCGGTGTGACAATCGGATCGGTAGGGGTTGGCTTGGTTGGCGTCACAATCGGATCAATCGGTGTGACGATAGGATCTTGAGGAGTCGGGGTTGGTGGGTGTGGGTTTGGAGTGTTGGCACAACCCACTACCATCAAAGCAAGTAAGCATGCAAGTAAGGATTT
>JBOGAI010000214.1:0-2151 GCA_051655665.1 Erysipelotrichaceae bacterium
ACTTGATGGATACGCTTGGCAAATGCTGTTTGTGAATGGAAATCTTGATGTCATTCAAAATCACTTGCAATTTCACCAACTGCTTTTTCGCACGCGACTCATCCGCACAAGCACTTTCCAATTGTTCAAGCATCGTTGAGACTTCTTTTTCCAATTGGCGCAGCTGCAATTCCACCTCACTGAAGTGGGCATGGATGCGATTGTATGGTGTTTTGGATTCCAAAATCAACTCATTGATGGTGTTGCGGTTGTTGCGCAAATCTTCCATGTTGGAATCCAAATCAACCAAGCGTACTTCCCAGTTTTCAAACCCGAAGCGTTCAAAGACACGGGCATAGGTTCCTTTGAGTTTTTCAATTTGCAACAACAAGGTTTGAATGTCTCCATCCAAGCCATCGATGTTGTTGTGCACTTCTTCGTATAAGCGATTTTCTTTGTGTATGGCATCGTTGATTTGATTCAAACGCACTTCCGCATCTTCCAAGTGGTCTTTCACCCCTTTGATTTCGCAGTTGCGCAACTTCGACAAATCCTCTTGCAGTAAGCTTGTTACCAATTCCAATTGTTCGGAAATGTCATATTGATCCAAGCGGACGCCTTTGTTACGTGCATTCAAGTATTCAAAGCTGGTGTTTTCCAGCAAAGCCGGCAAGACCCCTTTGGCTTTTTCAAACAAAAGTGGCAATTGTTCATATAAACTTTGAAGCACGGACAACTCATCAATGATGGCGCGCTGTTGTTCGGACGCTTTGTTGAACTCAGAAGCAAACATCCATTCCTCAAAACTAGAAAACATGGTCTCAATGTTGGCCAAACGACCTTCAATCGTTGTGTACGCGTCATTGTAGAGCAAAGCATCTTTTAGAAACGCCTTTTTCAAGTTGCGATATTCTTCCTTTTGCACGTTGATTTGTTCACGTTGGATATTTTCTTGTTGCAACACTTCGTCTAGGGCCAAGTTCACGTTGCGTGCACTTACCTCAAGTTCATGTAGCAACTCGTTCAACTCTAGATAAGCACGGCGTGCTGCTTTGCGTTTGTGGACAAAAATCAAATCATCGATATCCCCCAACATCGCAGAGCACAGTTTCAAATTTTCTTGAACATGTTCAAAGTCACCCTTGCACGCGTCAATGGCTTGATTCACGTTTTCGTTGACGCGAGCCAATGCGACCGCCTTGTTGAGTTTAAACAACAACGGTGTGCTTTTGATTTCGTTAAAGCGATTTTCCGCTTCGTTTAGTTGGCGTTTTAATTTCTTGGTTTGGGCGGATTTGAAGATCATCACTCCAAACAACAAGGCCACAAAGCCCCCAAGCAACAATAGTGCAATTTGCAAGTCCATATATTGTTCGATCAAAACGGCAACGTTTTCCAGCAATGTAATTAATCTTTCCATCTTTTGTACCTCTCTTCCAATATTGTACCATAGCAAACCCATTTTTTTAAGTTCCTAATGTGAAATTGTTTGCGGAATTACTACTTTTTTTTGCGGATTGGCACCAGGGCGAACACCCCTTTCAAAACCAGCAGAAACATGCGAATTTGATTGACTATCCCAGTGGGGAGTGGTATACTTGTTAAGTCTTATAAAAATGAAGGCAGCATACAAAGTCGTGACAGTACGCGTTGATGACACATTCCGTGGGATATCCTGTAGCTTCGCTGCAACAAAGTGAAGATATCATTGCATCAACACCCTGCATGGATGATTTGTACCTGTTCGTTTTGAAAGGCAAAACAATAGGAGGACAATATAATGTCAAGAATTACTACACCAACTTGGAAGATTTCTCGTCGTTTGGGATTCTCAATCCTTGAAACAGGCGAAGAGCTTCAAAAACGTGCTTATGCACCAGGTCAACACGGTCCTACACGCAGACCAAAACTTACCAACTACGGTATGCAATTGCGTGAAAAACAACGTATCCGTCACATGTACGGTGTAAACGAACGTCAATTCTACAACACTTTCATCAAAGCATCAAAAATGAAAGGTGTTAAAGGCGACAACTTCTTGTTCATGTTGGAAAGCCGTTTGGATAACGTAGTTTACCGTATGGGTCTTGCTCGTACACGTCGTGGAGCACGTCAACTTGTTAACCACGGTCACATCTTGGTAAACGGTAAAAAAGTGGATATCCATTCATT
>JBOGAI010000215.1:0-7975 GCA_051655665.1 Erysipelotrichaceae bacterium
CCCATGGACATGCCGATATTGTCCTTGATTTTGATGTTTTTGACTTTATCGGAGGTGTAGATGTTGGCATACTGCGACAGCTCATCGAATCCATTCTTGAAAAATTCATAGATGAGATCGATGGAATTGTCGAGGACGAATACCCCGTTTTGCTCATCGACAAAACGGAAGTACTTTTTCAAAATCATGACAATGGTCAGCTCCAAGGCGTAGTTGCGCACGATGTCATACTTGTTTTTCAAAATGGCGTTGATTTCGTATTCGCCATAGGTAAACAACAACTTGGCGCTGATGGTATTCATCTTGACAAGGTCTAACATGATTTTCGCGTTGAAGTGGGTCGGTTTGAAATCTTCTAGGCTCACTCCACTCAGTTTCACATATCCTTTGACTTGGTCGATGACGTTGATATAGAAATCTTGCATCATCAACGTAGAAATCGTCAGCTTGCTATTTTCGCGGAACATACGCAAAAACGGCACCATGACTTCTGAGAAACGGACATCGCATACATAGAGCAAATCATCGATACTGACAAAAGCTTGCTTGCCATTGTAGATGAAGCGTAGTTGCGGTTGCATGAACTCTAGTTGATAGTAGCTTTCTCCAAGCTTGTTGATGTCGAAACAAACTTCAGGGTTGTGGGTGACGATGCGTACGTCTTCTTTGCCGTGAATCGTGTACTCAATCTGTCCACTTTGTAGCAAGGCAAACAGTTCGTCGATGCGCGCATTGTCGACATACAAGTATTTGGGTTGGTAAATCGACTTGTAGTTGACGTTGTTTTTAAAGGCATAATGATCACTCACACTGCTTTCCAAAAAGGAAATCAGCTTTTGGGCTGGTTTTACAAACGAAGCTTTGTGATGGAACAAATCCAAATCCTTTCCATACTTTTTTTGCTCGTGCATTTTGATCATATCCAAGAAGGCCAGCATATCCTTGATGACGTAAAATTTCTCTTTCCCAATCTTTAAGGACAGGGATAAATAGTGGTAATCAACAAAGTCGATTCCAAGTTTCAATGACACCTGTTGGTTTTTGTTTTCCGCAATCAAGTGCTGAATAGAGCGTGTTCGATACTCGTCGACCAGCCCTTTGACCAAATCGTCATAAACTGGTACACTTTCACTGGCAATAAGCTTTGGTAAAAACTGTTGACGGTATTTATACAAGGCCGCTCCGATGTGTTCACAAGGTGCTTGCACCCCAGAAAAGTTCTCACAATTGCACCGTGCATTGACAAGTTTCACGTCTTCTTTGGACACGGCCAAGTCCACTTCGTGATAATTGTGGTCTTTGACCATCGCAAAAATAAGGTTCAACTCGTCACTCATGTGCGAGTCAACCTCAAAGGATACAACGTTATTTTGTTCAAACAGGGCCAAGGCTTTGTTTGAAATCGCTTTCTTTTTCAATATCTTTCCAATTTTCTCATTCAACTGATCCATAAAAAAAATCTCCCTAATATAATGAGTAATTATACCACATTTTCAAACAAATTTGTACCAAACTTTTAGGGCATTTGAGTTCATGAATAGGGTTGTGTTATGCTACTATTTTGAAGATGAGGTGAAGATATGCAAGGAAAAATTCATTCGATTGAAACCTTTGGTACGGTTGATGGTCCCGGGATTCGCTTTGTGCTCTTTTTGCAAGGCTGTAAATTGCGTTGCTTGTATTGCCACAATCCGGACACGTGGAACACAGAAGCGGGTAGTGCAGAAGAAACCGACGCAATTGTTAAGAAAGTGATGAAATACAAAAGTTACTTGAAATCAGGTGGCGTCACCGTATCGGGTGGAGAAGCACTGTTGCAACTTGACTTCTTGATTGAACTGTTTGAAAAGTTGAAGGCAGCAGGATTTCATACCGCACTAGACACCAGCGGAGCTCCCTTTGAAGAAGACGACGCGACGTGGATGCCTCGCTTTGAACGACTCATGAATGCAACCGATTTGGTCTTGTTGGATCTCAAACATAGTGATGAAGCCAAACACATTGCGCTGACCGGTTTTACCAACCGCAACAGCATTGCCTTGGCCAAGTACTTGTCCAAAATCAACAAACCGACCTGGATTCGTTATGTACTTGTTCCAGGCATCAACGACGATGAAACATCGTTGTATGAAATGCGGGAATTGATCAAAGCGTTGCGCAATGTGGAAAAAGTAGAGCTGTTGCCCTACCACAAAATGGGTATTTCCAAATATCAGGAATTGAAAATTCCATATCGTTTACTCGGCGTAGAACCGCCAAGTGCCGAATCGATTGCCAAGGCGAAAGCCATACTAAAAGGAGAATGGGATGATCGTCATTAAGCATGTGATACATGACGCTTGTGTATCTTGTTACCAAATTCATGACACCTTGCGTTTGGTGAAAGAACGCTTCGCGACCATTGCGGTCGAGGAAGTCGTCTTTGATGAACGCCTAGCAGGGTCGCGTGAGTGGGAGAGTGTTCCCTTATTGCTGATTATGGAAGACGATCAGCTCAAAGAAGTGATCTATCACAATCTTCCCTATGAGATTTTAGAAATATACTTAGAAGAGTTGTTGGAAAAACAGCCAGCAACCACGCTTTAAGCAAAGATAAAGAGAGGTAGACAGTATGAGAGCAGAATGGAATGGCTTTGCCCCAGGAAACTGGACGAATGAAATTGATGTACGTGATTTTATTCAAAAAAACTATACCCCCTATGATGGGGACGATTCGTTCTTGGCCCAAGCAACGGAAAACACCAAAGCGTTGTGGGAAAAGGTAATGGAGCTGAATGCTGCCGAGAAAGCAGCGGGTGGAGTTTTGGATGCTGACACCAGTATCATTTCCACGATTGTATCCCATGGACCAGGATATTTAGACAAAGACAAAGAAACCATCGTGGGCTTTCAAACCGACAAACCATTCAAACGCTCGTTGCAACCGTTTGGTGGCATTCGAATGAGCGAATTGGCCCTCAAAGCATATGGATATGAGATTGATCCAGAAGTAGTGGACATCTTCACCAAATATCGCAAAACGCATAATCAAGGCGTGTTTGATGCCTATACCGATGAAATGCGTTTGGCACGTAAATCGGGCATCATTACGGGCTTGCCAGATGCGTACGGGCGTGGACGCATCATCGGGGACTACCGCCGTGTTGCCCTGTATGGCATCGATCGTTTGATTGAAGACAAAAAAGAATACTTACGTTACCACACCGGTGACATGAGCGAATCGAAAATTCGAGACCGTGAAGAAATTTCCGAACAAATTCGCGCCTTGCAGGAAATCAAGGCGATGGCGGCAAGCTATGGCTATGATGTCAGCGTACCGGCTACGAGTGCACAAGAAGCAATCCAGTGGACCTACTTTGGCTATCTTGCAGCCATCAAGGAGCAAAACGGGGCGGCAATGAGTATTGGACGGGTGTCCACCTTCTTGGACATTTATGTCGAGCGGGATTTGCAAAGTGGCGTATTGAGTGAAGAACAAGCCCAAGAATTGATGGACAACTTCGTCATGAAGCTGCGTTTGGTAAAATTCATGCGTACACCGGATTACAACGATTTGTTCTCTGGAGACCCAACATGGGTGACCGAGTCCATCGGTGGTATGGGTGTGGATGGAAGACCATTGGTGACCAAAAACAGCTTCCGAATCCTGCATACTTTGCATACCTTGGGACCGGCTCCGGAACCCAACTTGACGGTATTGTGGTCGACGGGCTTGCCAAAAGGATTCAAACGCTTTTGTGCGAAAATGTCGATTGCAACCAGCTCCATTCAATATGAAAACGACGATTTGATGCGTCCGGAAATGGGCGACGACTATGGCATTGCATGCTGTGTAAGCTCAATGCGCATCGGGAAAGACATGCAATTTTTCGGCGCACGTGCCAATTTGGCCAAAGCGTTGTTGTATGCCATCAATGGTGGGGTCGATGAAAAATTGAAAATCCAAGTGGCGCCTCGTTTTGAACCCATTCGCTCAGACGTCCTCAATTATGGGGAAGTGATGGAGCGCTATGATTTGGTATTGGATTGGTTGGCAAATTTGTACATCAATACCCTAAACATCATCCATTACATGCATGACAAATACGCCTATGAACGCAGTGAAATGGCGTTGCACGATCATGAAGTGCGTCGCTTGTTTGCGACTGGAATTGCGGGCTTGTCAGTCGTGGCGGATTCCTTGTCGGCCATCAAATATGCGGATGTCACCGTCATCCGTGATGAACAAGGCATTGCGGTGGACTATTCGGTCAGCGGCGAGTATCCAACATTTGGAAACAACGACGACCGTGTTGACCAAATTGCGCATGACTTGGTGAAAACCTTCATGCAAAAACTGAAAAAGACACCAACGTACCGCGATGGTGTGCACTCCATGAGCATCTTGACGATTACCTCCAATGTGGTGTACGGCAAGAAAACAGGGAATACACCAGATGGACGCAAAGCGGGAGAACCGTTTGCACCTGGGGCAAACCCGATGCATGGACGTGACAACAGCGGAGCGTTGGCATCGTTAGAAAGCGTAGCAAAATTGCCATACGCTTATGCAAAAGATGGTATTTCCAATACCTTCTCGGTTGTACCGGATTCATTAGGAAAGGATGAATAATATGAACAACAAAATCGATAACTTGGTAACCATGATTGATGGTTATGTAGAAAATGGCGGACATCACTTAAACGTAAACGTGTTTGATCGTGAAACGTTGATTGATGCGCAGAACCACCCTGAAAAATATCCACAGCTGACGGTTCGGGTAAGCGGATATGCCGTGAATTTTGTGAAACTTACCAAAGAACAACAAGACGACGTCATCGCGCGTACGATGCACGAAAAAATGTAATAAAAGGTCGAAAGACCTTTTTTTTCATATATAATAAGGAGGAGGTGACAAGATGGAACAGTGGATGAAAAATTATTTACACAACACCGACATCACAATCTTTCAAAGCAAAGAGATGTTTCGGATGAATACGGATACTCGTTTGCTTGGTGAGTTTATGCGCATCAAAAAGGGCGAGGTGGTGCTGGATGTGGGAACCAACAATGGCGCGTTGTTGCTGTATGCGGCCCAAAAACAGCCCAAAAAGCTCATTGGAGTGGAACTGAATCCTCAAGCATGTGAGCTGGCTCGTTACAATTTGCAATACAATGGCGTTCCGTGTTTTGAGATTGCCCAAGCAGACGCGAAAGACTATGTGGGGGAAATGGTGGATGTGGTGGTCTGCAACCCACCCTATTTTGAAACCCATCACAACAGCAATCTCAACGTCAATGAATCCTTGAAGATGGCACGTCATGAGACCTACCTACAACTCGATCAACTGATGGAACTGCTCCGACGCAATCTGAAAGAAGGGGGACGCTTTTATATGGTACACCGCGCGCAGCGCATCAGCGATTTGCTGATTGCCTTGCAAGGGGCTCGCATGGGCGTTCGAACCATTCAATTTATTCACGATGAACATCGTGATTGCGCCAGTGGCGTACTGATTGAGGCCATCAAAGGCCAACAGGCTAATGTGAAAGTACTCAATCCGGTGGTGATCACGCGATGAACGACACCTTGATCGTACTTGCCCTTGGACTGCTGGCAATCTTATTGCTGCTTCTTGTAGTCCTGTTGCAACGGCAAGGGACGCAAAATCGCAAACTGCAAGAGCAATTGTTTCACCAACAAGAATTGCAGTTGCATGATTTGAAAAACAATGTTCAAACCCAAAGCCAACTGACCCAACAACAATTGAGCAATATGCAACATTTTGTGGGAGAGAGTTTGGAACACAATTTGGGGGCTCGCTTGAATCAAAACTTTGAACTGGTTCAAGGTGCTTTGGAAAAAGTGCATACCAATATGGGGGAAATGCAAAAACTAGCCGGTGGGGTGGAAAAATTGCAAGACGTCTTGATGAACGTCAAAACCCGCGGCATTTTGGGAGAAGTACAGCTTTACCAAATCGTCGATGACATGCTGCCAGCACACTTGGTTCAAAAAAACGTTGCGACAATACCGGGATCCAAAGAGGTCGTCGAATGTGCCATTGTTTTGGAGCACGGCATCTTATTGCCAATCGATGCGAAGTTTCCGCTCACGCATTTGTTGGCGTTGCAACAAGCCAAAGATGAGGTCAGCCGCAAACTGGCCCAAAAGAATTTGGTTCAGCAATTGCGCCTCGAAGCGAAAACGATTCGCACCAAATACGTATCCCCACCGCATACCAGCGATTTCGCGATTTTGTTTGTGCCGGTGGAAACGCTGTATTGGGAATGCATTCAACTTGGCCTTGTGGAAATCCTACAGCAGGAAAGCAAGGTGATTTTAGCCGGACCAAGTACCTTGTCTGCGATTTTATCGGCCTTGGCGTTTGGGTTCAAATCCATCGCCATGCAACAACAAGCGCATGCGATTTTGGATACTTTGGCCACGGTGCAACAAGAGTTCTCGAAATTCGACGCAACGTTGCAAAACGTGCAAAATCGTTTGAATCAGGCCAATAGTGAGTTGGATTCCTTGGTGGGGGTTCGGACTCGCAAAATTGTGCAGAGCTTGGAAAAACTATCCTCGCATAGTGAGTGACTTGAAAACAGCGAAAATCCGCGTATGATGAAAGGGTGAGGTGAGACTATGAACATTTACGATTTTACAGTACAAACCATGAGTGGGGAAAAGGTGGACTTGTCCATTTACCATGGAAAGGTGCTTGTCATTGTGAACACGGCTTCGCATTGTGGCTTCACACCGCAATTTGCCGAACTAGAAAGCTTATACCATCAATTTGAGAAAGACGATTTTGAAATCCTGGGTTTCCCTTGCAACCAGTTTGGTCACCAAGATCCAGGAACCAACCAAGAAATCTTAGAGTTTTGCCAAATCAACTATGGGGTAACCTTCCCGATGATGGCCAAAGTGGATGTCAATGGGGACAATGCCGATCCGCTGTTTGTGTATTTACGCAAACAAACCAAGACGCTGCTCTCCGACAAAATCAAATGGAATTTCACAAAGTTTCTCATCAACAAAGAAGGCAAAGTCATCAAACGCTATGGACCGGCAACCACCCCAAAACAGATGGAAGCCGATATTAAAATGTTGTTGAAAGGAGAATCGAAGTGAGGATTCGTTGTATCGTAAGTGACATGGATGGCACCTTGCTCAATTCGAAAAAGCAGTTGCCAGAAGGCATTGTGGACACCATTCATGCACTGCTTGCCAAAGGCATCTATGTTTGCATTGCATCGGGGCGCCAATACGAAAACTTACGCCAACAATTTTTAGAGGTGGAGGACCAGCTCATTTTCGTTGCGGAAAATGGGGCCTATATGGTGCATCAGGGCAAACCGATTTACGTCAATGGCATGCATAAAAAAGATGTCGTTCACATCGTCGAACGCTCGAAGCACTTGGTGGATGCACAGTTGGTGTTGTGTGGCGGGCAAAAAGCCTACATCTTTACCACCCAACCCCAATTTTTAGAAGAGATCAGCAAGTATTATTCAGAAGTCCAAGTTATCAAAAGTGTGGACGACATTCATGAACCCATTGTAAAAGTAGCCATCTGTGACTTGTTGGGCAGTGAGCAAAACGCCTATCCTTTATATAAGGATATGGAAGACACCCTAGAAGTCGTGGTTTCGGCCAATATTTGGCTTGATATTTCCGTCAAAGGCCAAAGCAAAGGGACGGCAATGCAGTACTTGCAAGAATGGCTTTCTCTTGAGGAACAAGAATGTATGGCGATTGGAGATTATTTGAATGATTATGAACTAATGAAAACCGTCAAATACAGTGTGGCAATGGCCAACGCTCTTCCCAAACTCAAAGAAATCTGCCGATATGTTACCCACTCCAATGACGAAGACGGTGTCATGAAGGTCTTGCACCAAGTATTGAATGATACCTTTGTGGAATAATGAAACCCAAAACCTAGGAAGTAGCAGTTGTTGCTTTGTAGGTTTTTTTTATGCAAACAA
>JBOGAI010000216.1:0-4981 GCA_051655665.1 Erysipelotrichaceae bacterium
AGCGCTGCAACTGGCCTATCGTACCCACCGTGTCGATCAGGATGAATCGACCGCTTTCGCAAATGCCTTATTGAATACCCATGACTTGGAAATGGAAATCTTAGCCCTACCGAAGAAGTCACAACCCACAAACACAACAACAATGAAGAAATCAATCTTTGTGGCCCTCGGCATTTTTCTGATTTTCTTGGGCGCAGCAGGCTTTATGCTTGGATTTGCCTTCACGACCATGGGCTATTCCTTTGCGATGTTCATCGGATTGTCCGTTTTACTCTTCTTTGTTGGCCTTGGAGTAGGCAGCATCGTCTTTGCCAATCTCTCCAGCCCAAATGGATTTACCACCCACCCCGCTGGTCTTCACCCATTCTCGAAAGTTGCGTTATCGCAATCCAAAAAAGGACAACGGTTCTTACTCATTCGAAGCATTTTGTATACCCTGACCTTAATTGTGTATTTTTGGATTTCCTTTCAAACCGGTGCTTGGTACATCACCTGGATTTTGTTCTTGATTGCTGCCCTCTTCGAACAAATCCTTCAAGTGTTGTTTTTTATGGGAGCCACTCATGACTAATCGACAATGGCTTAAATTAATTGGCAGCTCCATCTTAATTGTCCTTCTTGTGGAGATTTTGTTGGTTGGCATCCGCTTACGGGAAGTCCGCTTTGACTCCGCGCAAAGCATCTTACAAATCAGCGAACCTTTAGATGACATACAGCAAATCAACATTGATGTTTTGGACTTCGATGTGCAAGTCCAAACCAGCACCACCAGTGCACGACTGGAAGTCTACGCCCCAAATCAACGCGCACTTCCTCGAGTTACTACTGAAAAGGGGGTACTCAGTATTAAACAACCTTCACAATTGAGCATCTTTCATTGGTTTTCTCTTAACAATTGGAACTCCAAAATCGTGCTTACGCTTCCTACTTCCCAACTCGATCAACTGGACATCATCACCGCCTCTGGAAACATTTCTCTCAAAGAGCTTGCTGTGAATGCTGTTTTGGTAAACTCCTCTAGTGGCGATGTATCGATGCAAACCCTCGCAGCGGACACCCTTGAGATTGAAAACGTCAGCGGCGATCTGAGTGCGAGTGCACTCAACGTCAAAAAACTCGTTGCCGCCACTACAAGTGGAGATATACGCATTCAATCCACAACCCAAGAATTGACCCTAAAAAGCATCTCTGGTGACATTCAATGGATGCAAAGAGAAGCAAACCTAGATGGTGCACGATTCAATACCATTTCGGGTGATATTTCCTTGCAACTTCAAAACAAACAAGGCTTTACCCTTTCGTATACGACCATATCTGGCAACCTATCCTCCAACGTCCCCCTTTACAACAACACCTACCTGGATGATGCTACCCCTCTTCGGATGCAAACAACCAGCGGGGACATGGTATTGAACATTTTGCCATAACCATTCAAAACGCCCCTTACATGGGGCGTTTTTTAGTTTGCATTGCGATTACGAATGAAGCGCCGGATGGCTTTGCTCGTTTCCACCATTGGAATCATAGCGAGTGCTAATCCCATCGAGATACTGTACTCCAAGATTGAAATGGGTTCAAAGCCAAACAAATGTCGGATTGGCTCATAGAAAATAACCATACTGGTTAACACCAAACTCAGCCCCATCGCTGCCCACAAATATCCATTTTGATGGCGTAGTGCAAAGATGCTTCCCTCTAGGGAGCGTAAATTGAAACTATGGAATATTTCGGCCATACTCATTGTTAAAAAGGCCATCGTGACCCCATCAGGACTGTTTACAATTTCCCATACCCCACTCTCCAAATAATGTCCAATGAAATAGGCTGCAATGGTAATCAATGTTACCAAAGTTCCCTCTATGAGAATGGCACTGCCCAGACCTTGCGCAAAGATGCTTTCCTTTGGATTGCGCGGTGGTTTGTGCATGATCTTGGCTTCCGCGGGTTCCATCCCCAACGCCAATGCCGGAAAGGTGTCGGTGATAAGATTAATCCATAAAAGTTGTGCGGGTTTCAAAATCGTAAACCCGAGCAACGTTGCGATAAAAATGCTGAGTACCTCGCTCAAATTAGAGGCCAGTAAATAGCGGATGGCTTTGCGTATGTTTTCATAAATGCGTCGTCCCTGGGATATAGCAACAATGATGGTGGCAAAATTGTCATCCGCCAATACCATATCGGCTACATTTTTTGTAACGTCGGTTCCGCTGATGCCCATCCCAACCCCGATGTCGGCTTTCTTGATGCTCATGGCATCGTTAACCCCATCTCCACTCATGGCACACACATAGCCATGTTTGCGCCAGGTATTGACAATGTTGAGTTTGTGGTCGGGCATGACCCGTGCATACACAGTATAATTTTGATAATGTTCATCGAAGGCTTCGCCCATTGCATCCAGTTCAACACCACTGATGGCTTGACTTGCATCCTTCAATATGCCAAGTTTTGACGCTATCGCAATGGCGGTATCCTTGTGATCTCCGGTAATCATGATCGTTTTAATACCAGCTTGCTGACTTTCGATGATGGCTTGGTAAACCTCTGGTCGTATCGGATCCATCATGCCAACAAGGCCTACATAGATGGCATCACACTCAAGATTAGATCCATCTTGCGCGAGCTGCTCATAGGGCTTATAGGCTGCCCCAAGTACCCGCAACGCTTGATTAGCCATGGCTTTGTGTTCTTGCTCGATGCGTATGCGATGTTGTGCAGTAAGAGGTTCGATGCCCTCTTCAAGCTGAATGAAACGACAACTCTTTAGGATGCTATCCAATGCGCCTTTGCTGAACATGATGATGCCCTCTGGGGTTTCGTGGAACGTGCTCATCATCTTTCGATTGCTGTCAAAAGGAATTTCTTGAATCCGCGGCCATTGCTTTAGTACGTAATCCCCTTCCCCTTGTTGTCGCAGGGCATGCTCCATCAAGGCTACTTCTGTTGGCTCTCCAACCACAACACCGTTTTGGTCCACACAAGCATCATTGCAAAGGGCAATGGCGTTAAGCAACTGTGTCTGATTGTACGTAGCCATGGCTTCTACCTGCATTTTATTTTGGGTCAACGTGCCGGTTTTATCCGTACAAATCACCTGGGCACAACCCAAGGTTTCGACCGCCGTCAGCTTGCGAATGATGGCATGATGTTTGCTCATGCGCGTCACTCCAATCGACAAGACGATCGTGACTACGCTGGCTAGGCCTTCCGGAATGGCTGCAACTGCCAGTGAAACGGCAATCAAAAACGTATCCAATAAAAAATCAAACTGCATGCTGCCTTCCCGTATCCATTGAAAGACAAAAATAAACAAGCTAATGCCTATGACCCCAAACGTCAAGATTTTGCTTAAATGGGCTAACTTTTGTTGCAAAGGGGTCTTTTCAAGTTGGGCGATGGCCAAGGCTTTGGCGATTTTACCCATTTCGGTATGCATCCCGGTATGCGTCACAATCATTTTCCCACGGCCATAAACGGCACTAGTCCCCATAAATGCCATATTGGTTCGATCCCCCAAAACAAGGCTATCCTCCTCCAACATCATGGGATCGCTGCTTTTTTCTGCGGGGATGCTTTCTCCCGTCAAGGCCGCCTCTTCCAATCGCAAACTGGCACATTCCACAATGCGTCCATCAGCAGGCACAGCATCTCCGGCTTCTAGCACCACCCAATCCCCAATGACCAGTTGTGAGCTGGCGATGGTTTGCTGGCTTCCATTGCGGATGACTTTGGAGGTCGCTGCACTCATTTTTTGTAGGGCTTCAATGGCGGCCTCCGCTTTGCTTTCCTGCAAGACGCCCAAAAGCGCATTGACCAGCACCACCACTGAAATGATGATTACATCTGCAAATCCTTCTTCGTTGTAGGCGGAAGTCAGTGCCGAAATAAGTGCCGCTGCTATGAGCACAATAATCATCGGATCCAGCAACTGGTTGACAAACCGGCGCCACAACGGATTCTTCTTGGCTTTATCCAACACGTTTTCTCCTTGAGCCAAAAGTCGCTGTTTGGCAACGGCATCATTAAGGCCAAGTGGAGTAGATGCCGTGGCTTCTACCACCTGTTGAGTAGTCATTTCTTCATAGCGCATAATCGTCCCTCCTACTTTAGCTGCATCGTACCACTTATTGTCCACCATTACGATTGATTTGTACCAGCAATCGTAAAAAAAACAGGCACCACGGGTGCCTGTCTGATTTTATTCTGGGTCGAATTGAGATTCGTATAATTTGGCGTAGAAGCCTCCTTTGGCAAGAAGTTCTTCGTGATTTCCAAGTTCAACGATATTTCCTTTGTCGAGTACGATGATGCTGTCCGCATCACGAATGGTGGAAAGACGGTGGGCAATTACAAATGAGGTACGCCCTTTCATCAACTCTTCCATCGCTTCTTGAATCAACACCTCGGTACGGGTATCGACCGAGGAGGTCGCTTCGTCAAGAATCAAGATTTTCGGATCGCTCAAGAACGCACGTGCAATGGTAAGCAATTGTTTTTGCCCTTGTGATACATTGGATGCTTCTTCGTTCAGAATACTGTGGTAACCATCGGCTAGCGTTCGAACAAAGTGGTCAACACGGGCTGCTTTCGCTGCCGCATACACTTCCTCATCACTCGCCTCGGTGCGGCCGTAACGGATGTTTTCCAAGATATTTCCATTGAACAACCACGTTTCTTGCAAGACCATCCCGAAAATGTCGCGCAAGTTGTAGCGTTTTACATCGTAAATGCTGTGTCCATCGACCAAGATGTCTCCACCTTGGATGTCGTAGAAGCGCATCAACAATTTAACAAGAGTGGTTTTCCCCGCACCGGTTGGGCCCACAATCGCAATTTTTGAACCCGCTTTGAACGTTGCAGAGAAATCAGGAATAATGATTTGGTCGTCGTTGTACCCAAACTTAACGTGTGAGAACGCAACCTCGCCCTCAATTTCAGGCAATTCAATGGCGTCTGGTGCATCCGCCAATTCTTCGTCCGC
>JBOGAI010000217.1:0-2748 GCA_051655665.1 Erysipelotrichaceae bacterium
GTAACGCATTTTTCTTTGCATTTTCTTTGTCTAATTCTTTTTGTGTTTTTTCGTCCATATGTTCACCTCTATCTCTTTATTGGAGTACTCGTTCGTTTCTCCTATCCACTTCTCAATTCTTTCTTGTGCCAGGACACAAACGTGTTCACGCAAGGCATTGCGTTCCATGGCAATTTGATCCTCAAACACGCGCACTTCCCCATGATAGGCGATGGCCGTAAAAAACAAACCGATTGCTTTGTCTTCACTTGCACGCGGTCCCGCATTGCCGCTAAAGGCAACGCCGATATCACACGCAAGCAACGCGGCGATGGATTGTGCCATGGCTACGACACAGTGCGCTGAAACCGCACCATGTTGTTTCAGCAAAGCCGGATCGACTTGTAATAAGGTTTGCTTGGCTTCGTTGCTGTACGCCACGACGCCCCCTTTGAAAACAGCGGAAGCATTGGCTACTTCCGCTATTTTTGAACAAAACAAGCCGGCCGTCAAGCTCTCCGCAACCCCAAGAGTCAGCTGAAGTTGTGTTAGCAGTTCGACCAAGGAGTGCATCTTACATGCTCTCCAAAATGACGTTTTTCAATTTCATAAAGTATACAATTCCACTTGCCACTGAAATAAAGGTCGCCAACCACAAAAGGAATTCTCCCATTGGGAATCGCACCAGTTCAAAGGGCAAGTTGTTGCAAAGCAAAACGACGATGGCAGCCATCTGCACTACGGTTTTGGCTTTGCCCAAAAGACCAGCGGCCACGACGGTGCCACTGCTTGCAGCACTCATGCGCATGCCATCAACCAACATATCGCGCCAGATCATAATCAAAATGGGCAAGATGGGTACTTCGCCACGCACGGCCAACAAAATCAAAATCGTGTTGACCAACAATTTGTCGGCAATCGGATCGATGAATTTTCCAAAGCTGGTAACCAAATTGTCACGTCGTGCCAAATAGCCATCCAAAAAATCCGTTGCACTTGCTACCACAAAAATAACCACTGCAATGATATTCACTAAGGAAATGGATACACTGCCCACATAATATTCGGGCATATCAATCCCAAACTGCGCATAAGGAAACAACATCACCAGCACCAACAAGGGTACTAGGAAAATACGGAATACGGAAATCCGATTGGGTAAATTCATAGTTATTCTCCTTTAACGATAAAATTAATCGTTTTCGCGCCAGTAAAGCTGCTCAACTCCGCACCCAACTCAACGGCCGTGCCGTTCACTTTGAAGCTGTTGTTGGCAAAGTAGCCCAACCGAACGGAAATCAAATCGCCCTCTTCCACCAATTGCTTGAATTGCGCTTGATTATTGATGTTGTAGACGATAGACTTCGGCGTTTGAGCAACGACACCATTGTAACGAACTTCAAGCCACGACTTGGAGCCAAAACTGATCACAATGTCCAACTCTTGGGTCAAATCCGCATTGCGGATTTCAAAGGTCGGCAAATTGTTCACATCATCCACGCGTACGATTTCAATGCTCACCTCAGGGATGACAGGCGGTTCTTCTTCCTCATCTTTTGGCACTTCCACAACCGGTGGCACTTCCGGTGTTCCAGTGCTACCTTGTTTTTCCAAACGAGGTAACACATACACCATGAACGTGAACATCAACAAGATCAAAATCATGATGATGACGGCGAGCAAAGAGGCAAATGAGAAATCAAATTTGCGCTTTTTGCGTTTGTAATTGTATTCTGTTCGCTTACGATTTGCGCGTTGCGGTTTTGAAGGCAAATCTTCGTACTTTTGGACCGAAGAAATAGACATTGTCGAGGTATACTCATCAATGCTTTCTTGAACCATCCCTTTGATTTCTTCATAGTCCACTTCCAAGTAATCGCAATAGGCTTTTAAAAAGTATCGCAGATACGTCAAGTCGTCTTTAAAGACCGCCATATCTCCTTTTTCGATTGCTCGGATATATCGGACGGTTAAACGGGTCGCTTCGCTGGCCTGTTCCACACTTACTTGTTTTTGAACGCGGGCTTCACGTAAGATATTTCCCAATTCTTCCATTTTATGCACCTCTATTCATATCAATACAATTATAACAACGACTTTTTGGTGTGTAAACAAAAAAAAGGGCAAACGCCCTTTTTTAAGCTAATACTTTGTAAGCCATGTTCTGTCCTTCTTGCGAAGTGGCAACCATTTATCTACCGGTTCCCCGGTTCCAATCCGGCTTCGATTCGCCGTTTTGAATTCCCCTACCAAATTTGGGTTTCTCGCTTATGGGGTTTACCCGTTCCACCTTGCATGTTTCCATGCAAGCTACGTCTCTGTGGCACTTTTAAAGGATCCCTGCATAGTTTGCACCGTAGCACTTCTCCAGCCGTCAGCTTGCGCTGCCTAGACTTATCTTTTCGTCTAGCATAAACACTACAATCATCACAGATTGTGCGAGCATGGACTTTCCTCTAACAGTTTCCTGCCAGCGGTTGCCCAAGTATTAGCCTGTCTTATTATTTTTTGAAAACTTCAGCTTCCAAACGGGACAAACGTTTAATAATATCGACGTTGCTTAGCACGGGCTGTTCTTGTTTGGAAGCAGCAATGCCTTCTAGTTCGATATTGCGATTGCGCAGCGTTTGAATCTCTGCCTCAAATCGTTGTAAGCGTTCCCCTAATTCCTGAATCATACTATCGTATTTTTGATAATCTTCAATCACGGAATCCAAAAATTCATCGACTTCGGTCGCAGCATATCCTTTGAAGTCCACATTGAATTGC
>JBOGAI010000218.1:0-7647 GCA_051655665.1 Erysipelotrichaceae bacterium
CAAATGATGCGCTGCATAGGCATTTAGGGCAGAGTCCACTGCACCTGCACCCAAGCCTAAGGGAATGCAACACAACAAGAGGGTCAGATAATTGGGTGCACTCGCATAACCAAAAATGGCAATGCTGGTCGCCATGGTAGACACATAAGTCAACTTTCCTGTGCCCCACTTGGCAATCCACTTCGCACTTTGAAATCCGGAGATGGTCGAACAGATGACCACCATCGCACTGACCACACCCGCTGCGGAGAGCGGCATCTGAAAATCAAAGCGCATCTCATTCCACGCAACCCCAAGTCCGGTATCGGGCAATCCTAGCGCAATGAAGGCCAAGAAGATGAGCGACAAAAACCATGCCTCTTTCCAGTACCACTTCTTCATGGTGTTCCCCCCTTATTCCATCGTATTGATTTCTTTACACAACTCCAACGCCTTTGCTTGCGCTTGTTTCAACACTTCTTCCCCAAGCGGGGTAATCGAGTAATATTTGCGGATTTTCCCTTCTACCAGTTGCTCTTGCACTACTAGCACCCCATTTTTCGCAAGTCCATGCAACATGGGATAAAGCGTACCGGCTGAAATTTCATAGCCATGCTCGCGCAACTCTTCCATCATCCACGTGCCATAGAAGGGTTCCTTCTTGGCATGGTGCAGGATATGGATATTCATAAAGCCTAAAAATAGCTTGCGTGTGACTTGTTCTTGCATAAGGACTCCTTGTATGTTACTATGTTATCGAATTTCGATATCGCTAGTCGATATCGATTTGTTTGCTTACTGCTTTTAGTGTAACAAGCATCACGGCATCCGTCAAGAAAGGGGTACCCTATGAAAGAAATAGCATTGTATTTTTTGAAGATTGGCTTGCTTGGGTTTGGAGGCCCATTGGCCCATATCGCCATGATGGAACAAGAACTGGTGGACAAGCGCAAATGGTGCACCCAAGATCAGTTTATGGAGGGGTTGGCCATTGCCAACGTCTTACCAGGACCCGCTAGTACCCAACTAGGCATTTATTTGGGCACCTTGCGCAAAGGAACCCTCGGTGGCATCGTGGCGGGTATTTGTTTTATCTTTCCCGCTTTTGTCATCATTACCGCACTGAGTGCACTCTACTTCCAGTACGGCACCATCCCTACCATTGAAGGGGCATTGTATGGCGTGTCGGCCATGGTCATCGCCTTGATCGCCCATTCAATGTGGAAGATGTCGAAAAAAAGCGTCAAGACACCGGTTGCATTTTTCATCTTTGTGGTGGCCGCCCTTTTGGTCGCACTCTTTAACGTCAACATCTTCGTCGTTATGCTCATCGGTGGGTTGTTGCAATGGGCAAGTACGAAACGATTTTCCTCTACCAAACACTACAGTTTTGCTTGGCCCCTGTTCCCCTTGGCCCTTTCCTTGGTGCAATTCTTTTTGTATGTCGGCTCCTTTATCTATGGAGGCGGTTTGGTCATTATTCCCTTTATCGAGCAAGTAGTGGTGCATCAGTTAGGGTGGATGAGCCAAAGTGAATTTTTGGCCGGCATTGCCCTAGGTCAAGTGACACCGGGTCCGGTCGTGATTACCGCTGCATTTATCGGGTACAAAGTACTCGGACTTCTTGGAAGTGTCTTGGCGTGCGTCGCCATCTTCTTGCCTTCCTTTTTGTTCATTTTGTTTTCCGTGGGATTCGTACGGAAGATAAGAAAAAACACCACGGTTCAAGTGGTGTTGCAAGGAATCAACGCTGCTGTGCTGGGTACCATTTTTGCGGCGTGGCTAAGCCTGATTCCCAGCGCCATTGTCGATGGATGGACTTTGCTCATCGCACTGGGTGGTGGCATCGCCCTTGTGAAATACAAAGTCAATACCTTATGGTGTGTCGGCATCGCGATGGTTCTTGGAGCATTGTTGTTTTACCTCGTGTAAACAGCAGTGCTTTTTTATTTGGTTTTCAATTGTTTTTTAAGCGTTGCTTTGGCTTGGTTTTCTTCTAGGCGCATCAACACCACTTTGCGAATCAAATCAAAGGGGATGTCCTGGTTTTCCCCAATGCGCAGTCCTCCCTTGGACATCGCATAGTTTTTGGTTTCCTCTGGAAACAAGTGCCAGTAAGCTCCCGCGGGATACAATCCAATGTGGTGCTTGAAGGCTGCATAGTGCAAAAGCGTGCCTTGATGGACAAAGGTGGGCATTCCATAGGCCATCTTCTCGCTGGCCTGTGGCACCAACACCTTCACAAAATGGCGAATGGCTTCCATGCGTTGTTTGGGTTCGGGTTGTAAAGATTGAAAATACAAGTCGACTTCCTCGTTTGGGTTCATGATGGTTCTCCTTTGGTTTGACTGATGACCCCTTACCCTTGCGCTTGATGATATACAAAGAAGCACAGGTTTGATTGGGTAGGATTGGGCTGCAATTTGGTTTTGCTTCTTGACGCTTATCCGCATGGATCAAGATTGTCTACTAGGGTAATGGTTTTGTTGTCGATGAGCAAGATGCCTTCCTCTTTCAAACGCTTGAGTTCTCGAAAGAGGGAAGGACGCTGTACGCCAAAGTAATCCGCCAACTCCTTTTTGGATATCGGCAATACGATGGTTTTGCTGCGCTGTTCTAGCACAAGGGCACAAAGGTATTCCAAAATGTTTTCCCGTAGCGATTTTTGGGTATACATGGCCATTTTTTGATTCATGCCTTGGGCATTGGAAGAGATGATGGTAACAAAGCGCATCACAAAGGTAGCGTCTGCCAACAGACATTCCACTTCCCGTTTGGTAAAGGAAGCGATGGTAGCCCCTTGCGTACAGTAGATGTTCATGGGGTAGGCATTTTGAGTGCCAAAGAGCAAATTGGCCCCAACGCTGTCTCCGGCACGAAAGCCAAAAACGCTTGTTTCCGAGCCATTGGGTGCCAATCGATAGGCCACCAAGGCACCTTCTAGGACCAAATCAAGATGGTCGCAGTGTGCCCCTTGGGGATGTAGCGTTGCGCCTTTGTGATACTGCTTGATTTTGGGTTGGCACTGGTTCAATAGCGAGGGGGCAACCCCTTGCAAGAGTGGATGGGTATGAAACTTCATGGACATTCCTCCTGACACAATTATACTAAAAAGAAACCTAAGTTACTATTCTAATGGCGTAGCATTTTCTATAATGAACCCGTCACACTAGAAAAGGAGCTCTTTATGGATATTTTCACTCTGGCCATTTGGCTGATTACCCTTGTATTTCTCATCTTTTCCTTGTACAAAGACAGGAATCGTACCAAGCAAGCGTTGCTTGCTGCCTTTGGATTAGGAAAAGGAATGGCAGCGTCCATCTTTGCCATCGTATTTGCAATTGGCTTGTTGTTGGCCCTTTTTCCACCCGAGAACATTGCAGCGTTGATTTCATCACAAAACGTATATGTGGCCACGATTCTTGCCGCCGCTTTCGGAACCATCACGCTGATTCCCGCCTTCATTGCCTTTCCCTTGATTGGCACCTTGTTTCAAGCAGGCGTGGGCATCATGCCTTCGGTTGCGTTCTTGACGACGTTAACCATGGTTGGCGTTGCCACTTTTCCACTGGAAAAACAAACCTTTGGTTTAAAATTTGCACTCACGCGTAACGTATTGAGTTTTGTCTGTGCGATTGTCATCGCCCTTGTAATGGGGGTAGTCCTCTAATGAAAAAAGGAATTCGTTTGATCAAACAAAACCGCTTCGCGGCCGCAATCGCACTCGTCTACGCAGCACTTTTGTTGCTTGCCCCCGCTACCATGTCGCAAGCTATTTCCAATAGCAGTTATTACCTGAAAGAGATGTTGATGATTATGCCCGTCATTTTCATATTGACCGCCCTACTGGATGGCTGGGTACCCAAAGAAACCATTGGCAAGTATTTGGGGAAGGAGTCCAAAGGGAAGGGAATCTTCTTGGCCTTTTTGTTGGGCAGTGTCTCAGCCGGCCCCATCTACGCAGCCTTCCCGATTTGCACCATGTTGCACAAAAAGGGTGCTTCCATCCAAAACATCGTCATCATATTGAGTTCTTGGGCCGTCATCAAAATTCCGATGTTGCTCAATGAAGCGAAGTTTCTTGGCATGCAGTTTATGCTCTTGCGCTGGGCACTGAGTATTGTTGCCATCCTCTTCTTCGCCTGGATGAGTGCCAAAATCGTCAAAGACCGCGACTTGATCCAAGCCGAACCCGTCTTGAAGCAAGGGGTTAACATTCATCATGATGCGTGCATGGGGTGCACCCTTTGCACTCGAACATACAGTGCGCTGTTTGCGATGGAAGGAAACAAGGCCATTGTCAAAGCGTATGAGCATGTGGACGAAGCATGCTTGCAAGAAGCCATGAATGCCTGCATGGTAAAGGCCATTACCTACCAAAAGCAGACTTGATCTCCAAATAAAAAAGATAGGCTATCATGCAAATGCAAAGCCTATCTTTTTGTTTTAAGCAGTCCGTGGTGTCTACTTTTTTCTTTGCGCAACATAGCTTAGGGCAAGCGAACTACCTCCAAGCACATAATACATTTGTCGATCGTACAAAAGGGCCGCAGTCAAAAAGAGAATGCCTCCCATCCACCATAGGGTTTGTCTATGTTTCGAATTCATACTAGTCCTTTCGCGCCAAAAGGCACAATCACTCGCTTCCTTTATTTTACAAAGGAGCTCCAATGGGTCTCCAAGATATCCACGATGCGCCGACTGGCCAATCCATCTCCATATGGATTGCTCGCCTTGCTCATGGACTCATAAAAGCCTTTATTCTCAAGCAGTTGCTTGCAATGTTGGTAAATATTGGTTTCGTGTGTACCCACCAATTTGAGGACTCCCGCCTCTACGCCTTCAGGACGCTCTGTCGTATCCCGCATGACCAAGACGGGCTTGCCTAGTGATGGGGCCTCTTCTTGGATGCCTCCACTGTCCGTGAGTACAAAATAGGCATTTGCCAGAAAATTATGAAAGTCGAGCACATCCAAAGGTTCCATCAATAAAACCCGCTCTTGGTTTTTAAAATACTGGTCCGCAATGGTTCGAACGAGAGGATTTTTATGGACCGGATAGACCACCCGCACATCCTCATATTCTTCTACAATGCGCGCAATGGCTTTAAACATGTGGTGCAAAGGCTCCCCTACATTTTCTCTGCGGTGCGCAGTCAACAATACCATGCGTCCCTGTTTTGCCCAATCGAGAATGGGATGAGTATACGTATCGCGTACCGTGGTTTGCAAAGCATCAATGGCGGTATTGCCCGTAATATAAATGGAAGAAGGCTTTTTCCCTTCGGAAATGAGATGCTCATAGGCATTTTGGGTCGGAGCAAAATGCAATTGCGCCACAATACTCACGGCCTGACGATTGAATTCTTCCGGATAGGGTGAGGTTAGGTCATAGGTGCGCAAGCCCGCTTCCACATGACCAACGGGAATGTGCATATAGAAACACGCCAACGCAACCGTAAATGTTGTAGTGGTATCTCCATGAACCAAGACCAAATCGGGTTTTTCTGCAGTCAAGACACATTCCATCCCTTGCAAAATATTGGTGGTCACATCCATCAAAGACTGGCTCGGTTTCATGATCGACAAATCGTAATCTACGCTCACTCCAAAAGCCTCAATGACTTGGTCGAGCATTTCCCGATGCTGCCCACTCACACAAACGACACATTCAAGCTGCGCTCTATTTCGCAACTCTTTGACGACCGGACACATTTTAATGGCTTCCGGCCGAGTTCCAAAAACGACCATGACTTTTTTCATATTTCCCTCTTTCGATTCACATCCAAATGCCCGCCCCATCAACTTCGCACTTCTACAAGGTTGGGTCGCGGTTGATTTAGCTCATTGGCCTCTTCGTGATATGCCTTTCTTTGGTTTTGTACCCCAAGACATTCCATCACGTAGTGTTCGTCTTGTTGGGTTTGTAGCATTGCATTGTGGATCAACACCACTTGTTCAAAGTGGATTTTTTCTTGTTGATACAACCGCAGCGCGGTAGACAAGGAGTGCTCTTGCACACTGCGCATTTGCAAACGACGCAGTCCATCCTCAATGAATTGCTGGTTGGCGAAACACGCTTCGATGCGAACGTTCGACTTTTCCTGTAATGTTGCCATCACACCCATAGGTGATTCGATGCCAAAGGCAAGTACCATCTCATGCTCGTTTTGCATGATGGGCACAATCTGATATTCACGCAGTTGATCTAAAGAGAAGGGATGCGTAATTTGGGGAATCGGATAATCCGTTGCACTTTCGCTTTCAATGTATACTTTGTGCAGAGTATCCGCAAAACAATGCAGCAGTTGCGTTGCACTTAGCACTTTTTGGTCCCACAAATATTGTCCAAGCAACGGTTTTGGATGCAATTGTTCCATGGCTTGCAAGTGGTCTTTGAGCTGATTTGGCGTCAGCACTTCCTTCTCCAATAGGGCATCTCCCAATCTTCTTTGATAGCGTTTGAGCGTTGCTGGAGATAAAAAATGATGTTCGGTTTTATCCCAGTGTGGAGCAGGAGCTGCCTTTGCTTTTTTATTCTTTTTCACAGGGCTTGCCTTGACGTTAAAGAATTGCAAGTAATAGGCTCGAATTGTTGCTGAGAAGTTGATGAAATTGCCCCAAATAGTACGGATTGGAATTCCTGGAGGCAATAAACTCGCGAAGAAAACACTGCGAAGACCATAGATGTTGAAGATGGCGATAGCACGAAAGATTTGTCGTTCAATCATCATCAAGGTAACAAGCAACGACAACGACCATGACAGCGATCCCTTTGGATAAATGGTAGGCAACTCATAAAACATTGAAAAAATAAAATAAAGAAAGACGGGATAGCCAATAAAGGCGAGTAAATTCCCGATTTTTGCTTTTTGGTCACGGTACATCGAGTAGCGCGCCACAAAACTTATCTTCTTTAGATGCATCAACTCTTTGAGGCTTAAAGATTGCATTGTAATCCCACGAATCCAACGTGTTTTTTGACGCAAAGCGGTTTTATAGGTATGGGGAAACAAGGAGCGTGTCGCAATGTAATCCCAACTGATCTTACGATTCTCTGCCACGCGCGGAATACGTTCCAGCACGTAGTGCAAGGGAAATCCCTGCTGAAACAGGGTCAACGACAATTTGTAATCTTCGGTTAACGAGTGATTGTCCAAGATGTCTTGTCCTTCAAACGATTCCACCACTTGACGAGAGAGCGAGAACCCGGTCCCTGCAGAGGGAACGAAGGCATGTGCATCATTACGGGAACTGACCACTAGGAAATGGTTTTCCGCAAACTCATCGGCATAGGTCCCTGATGTTAGATTTTTAAAGAAATTTCGAAAAGTCGGCTTGTACACAATCGGGAAAACCGGAAATTGCAAAGCGGGGTATTGTTCAATGAGATGATTGGTTACTTTTAATTCATAGGGGTGCACGACGTCTTCGGCGTCATGCACCGTAAATGCGCTAAAGCGCCAATTCATTTGCTCTTCTACTTTCCGTATTTCTTTGATGACGTGATTGATGTTTTGGGCCTTAGACGTAGGTCCTGGGACCGCATTGACAATCACATGCACATTGTAGTGACGTTGCGCCAACCGTTTTGCTACATCCATCGTTGCTTCATCATTGGGATAGACCCCTAAGAATAGATGATACATGCTTTTGGGGTAGACACTTG
>JBOGAI010000219.1:0-6945 GCA_051655665.1 Erysipelotrichaceae bacterium
TGGCAGATGTAGGATTAGTCGGATTCCCAAGTGTTGGAAAATCCACGTTGCTCTCTGTCGTATCCAAAGCGCGCCCTGAAATCGCGGATTACCATTTCACTACGATTACTCCAAATCTTGGAATGGTTCAAGTGGCGGACGGTCGTTCCTTTGTTATGGCCGATTTGCCAGGTCTAATTGAAGGAGCAAGCCAAGGAAAGGGATTGGGACACCAATTCTTGCGCCACATTGAACGTTGCCGCGTCATCATTCATGTTGTGGATATGGGAGCGGTAGATGGTCGCGATCCGGTTGCGGATTTTGAAATCATCAATGACGAACTCAAACAGTATCAATACCGTTTGCTTGATCGTCCCCAAATTGTAGTTGCCAATAAAATGGATGTAGAAGGGGCACAGGAAAACCTGGAGCGCTTCCAAGCCAAATATCCGGACTTGGAAATCTTCCCAACGACAACCATTATTGCGGAAGGACTGGAAACGGTCTTGTATCGTGCGGCGGACTTGTTGGCGGTCACACCGGAATTCCCAATTGGGGATGAAGAAACCCCAACTGCTCAAGGGGTTGTGTACAAATTTGAACCAGAAGATGCTGGTTTCGAAATTCAAAACCTTGGCAATGGCCGTTGGAACATTGTCGGAGAGCAAATCGAACGCGCCTTCAAGATGTCAGACATTTCTACGGAAGAAGCAGCACAGCGTTTTGCACGTAAACTTCGTATGATGAACGTAGACCAAGCGTTGCGTGATGCCGGATGTAAAGATGGCGATATTGTTGGAATTTGCGATATCGAATTTATTTTCGTGGACTAAATACCATCAAGGATTGTTTCAACGTTGTTGAACAATCCTTTTTTTTGTTTGAGTGGTGCTATGGGAAAGTTTGTTTCGGTGGGTATTCAATCCTTTGCCACTATGGTAAAATAAGGACAGGAGGAAGGACTTATGAAATTCGTATCATGGAATGTCAACGGAATCCGCGCCTGCTTGCAAAAAGGGTTTCTTGACTATGTAAACCAAAGCCAGGCAGATGTTTTTTGTATTCAAGAATCGAAAATGCAAGAAGGACAAATTGAGCTCGCTGTTGAGGGCTATCATATTTACTACAATTCCGCAGTGAAAAAAGGCTACTCAGGGGTCATGGTGTTTACCAAAACCTTGCCACTATCGGTGAGCAAAGGGGTGGGAATTGCGGAACACGATCAAGAAGGGCGTGTCCTGACTTTGGAATATGAGACGTATTATCTAGTCAATGTGTATACGCCCAATGCGCAAGAAGGGTTGGCTCGCTTGGAGTATCGCCAACGCTGGGATGCTATGTTCTTGGCGTACTTGCAAGGGTTAGAACAACAGAAACCGGTCATCGTGTGTGGTGATCTCAACGTCGCACACCAAGAAATCGACTTGAAAAATCCGAAACAAAACGAACGCAACGCAGGTTACAGCGTGGAAGAGCGCACCGGCTTTGCCAAGTATTTGGAAGCCGGCTTCGTCGATACCTTTCGCACCTTGCATCCAGACCTTGTGAAATACAGCTGGTGGAGCTATCGCTTTTCAGCACGCAGCAAAGGCATTGGTTGGAGAATCGACTATTTTTTGGTTTCCCAAGCATTAGGGAAAACAATCCTTCACGCAGATATAGATAGTGAACAAATGGGATCGGACCATGCTCCAGTCCTTTTAGAAATCGAGGTTTAATATGTTATATATCAATGAAAATCAAATTAAGGCCGTGGTGTTTGACTTGGATGGTACGCTGATTGACAGCATTCCGGTTTGGAAACAGGTGGACCAACAATACTTAGATAGCATCCAGCAGGTCTTTACGTCTGAAGTGGGCGAAAAAATCAAGGCCCAAAGCTTTGAAGCGACCGCCCAATACTTTATTGACACCTTCCAACTCGATAAGAGTGTCGACGAAATTTTAAAAGAGTGGTTTGCACTCGTTGAACATGCATATTCTAGTTCAATCCCGCTTAAGGCGGGTGCACGCACCTTTATCGAGTACTTGCACAAAAAACAAATCAAAATGGTCATTGCGTCAAGCTGTGATCATCGCTTGATTGACGCCGCGCTTCAATTTCATGAGCTCAAGGACTATTTTGAATTTGTAGTCACCAGCTCAGACTTGCAAACGTCAAAAAGCGAACCCACCATCTACTTGCACTGTGCCCAACAATTGGGACTGCACCCATCCCAAATGCTTGTCATCGAAGACATCGCGATTGCCATGCGCTCGGCCAATAAAGCCCACTTTAACGTAGTGGCAATGTATGATGAAGACGCCCAAAGCGATCATGAACACATCGTGCGCTATGCGCATCACTACATCAAGGACTTTAGAGAATTGTTGGAGGAAACCCATGATTGCATTTGTTAGAGGAGTCGTGGTAACGCTCGAAGAGGAAAGCGTGATTGTGGACCACAATGGACTGGGCTATCGGGTGTTTGTACCCAATCCGCATTTGGTCCCGATGGAACAAAGCGTACTTTTTCACACCTATCAACACGTCCGTGAAGATGCCATTTTGCTCTTTGGCTTTTTGGAACGCGTACAATATGAATTGTTTGGCAAACTGATTTCCGTCAAAGGGGTTGGACCCAAGACTGCCTTGCACATTTTGGGTGCATGCGAGAGTGAACAGCTCATCCAAGCCATTGCTTCCCAAGATCTTGCGTTTATCAAAAAACTGCCGGGCATCGGCCCCAAAACCGCTTCTCAAATCATATTGGATTTGAAAGGCAAACTGGTGCAAGCACCAACCAAGATGGATAAAGTGGACAATCCACTTGTCGAAGATGCCATCGATGCGCTAAAAGCATTGGGGTACAAGGCAACCGAAATCAACAGTATCAAAAAAGAATTGCAAGCCTATGACGGCAAAACCGCCAATGAATTTGTCCGGTATGGTTTGCAACTCATGATGAAAAGAAAGGGGTAATGCATGGAACGAATCGTCAGTGGCAACAGTCACGTTCAAGAAGAAGAATTGAGCTTGCGTCCCCAATCGTTGGAAGAGTATGTGGGACAACAAGAACTCAAAGAAAATTTAGCGGTATTCATCGAAGCAGCAAAGCTGCGTGAAGAAACCCTCGACCACGTGTTGTTGTATGGGCCTCCCGGCCTAGGGAAAACGACCCTATCCTATATTTTGGCCCATGAAATGGGCGGTAACATCAAAACGGCATCCGGACCCTCCATTGAAAAAGGAGGAGACTTGGCAGCCATTTTGGCAACCATTGAACCGGGTGATGTCTTGTTCATCGACGAGATTCACCGCATTCCCAAAGCCGTGGAAGAAATTCTATATCCTGCGATGGAAGATTTTTTTATCGACATCGTGGTGGGCAAAGACGAGACTACGCGCTCGATTCGTTTGGACTTGCCTCCGTTCACCTTGGTGGGGGCTACGACGCGTGCGGGGGATTTGACCGCACCGTTGCGAGATCGTTTTGGCATCGTGGCGCAGCTTCAGTTTTACAGCCTAGAAGAACTTGGGGCCATCATCAAACGCAGTGCCCGTGTTTTGGAAACGCCGATTGACGAAGAAGGCATTGTGGAACTGGCAAAACGCTCTCGTGGTACGCCGCGTATTGCGAATCGCTTGTTTCGCAGAGTGCGAGATTTTGCGCAAGTCATGAATGATGGGGTCATTGACCAAGACATCACGAAAATGGCTTTAAATCGTCTAAAAGTGGACTCTATGGGCTTGGATTATGTCGATCACAAATATTTGTTAGGCATCATCGAACGCTTCAAAGGAGGACCGGTGGGGCTTGAGGCCTTGGCGAGTTCGATTGGAGAAGAAACCATGACCCTTGAAGACGTCTATGAACCCTATCTTTTACAAATTGGCTTTATCAATCGAACCGCTCGAGGGCGGGTTGTCAGTGAGAAAGCCTATGCACATCTTGGCATTCAAAAAACCGATTAAAAATCGATAAAGAGGGAATTTAATGGGGGCAAACTCCGAAAATTCCCCTTTTTTATGTAAATAAAGCTATGAAGTTGGCGGGTTTTATTTTATAATAAATAAGCATTAGTTAGGAGGAAAGTCGATGGATCAACTTGTGAAAAACTCGCAAATTCAATTTGTTCTATTTCTAAAGTTAAAGCAGCTTCAACGAAACGACCTTTCTTCGCTGACGATGAAGCATTTGGAAGATACATTGGATGGTTTTGTTTGGAAATTCAAGCAACCCAAAACGCTCAACGAGGCGGTCAATGATATTTTGGCTTTGCAAATCAATGAAATCATTGGCTTTTTATCACATCAAGCCATCATTGATGGTGCAAGTATGGAGCTAAGTGATTTAGGGGAATGGATTGGAGGAAATTTAGCATGAGAAAGTCTAGAATAGTCACTTTTTCAGTGACGGTATTGGCACTTCTCACCATGGTGTTTGCATTCTATGGGGATGTTCAAAAGAACATGAATCTAGGATTGGATCTACAAGGTGGATTTGAGATTGTGTACGAAGTCTCTCCTTTGGAAGGAGAAACGCTTCCGGAGATGAGCGCAGTTGCGGCTTCGGTTTCCAAGCGTATTGACGTGTTAGGGGTCAATGAGCCGGAAATCATCATTGAAGGAGACAACCGCATCCGTGTCCAATTGGCAGGGGTAAAAGACATTGAACAAGCACGTCGTGTCATCTCGTCTACGGCAAACTTAACGTTCCGTGATGTGAAAGACAAACTGTTGATGGATGCAACGGTTTTGGTCGAAGGGGGAGCTACCTTAGCCTTCCAAGATGGAAAACCCGTCGTTTCATTAAAAATCAAAGACAAAGATAAATTTTTCGAAGTAACCAAAAAAGTATCCGAAATGCCATCTGGCAACAACTTGATGGTTACATGGTTGGATTGGGAAGAAGGGGAATCCTATAATACGGAAAAAACCAGCGACAATCCAGCGTTCATTTCCGCAGCAAGCGTTACCCAAGGAATCAATGGCGATGCCATTATTTCAGGTGGTTTCTCTGAAGACGAGGCGCGTGAATTGGCTTCTTTGATCAACTCAGGAAGCTTGCCGGTCAAAATGACGGAAATCTATTCCAACGTCGTTTCGGCAGACTATGGTACAGAAGCCTTTGCGCAGACGATGTTTGCCGGCGTCATCGGGGTCATTTTGGTTATGGCCTTCATGATTTTGTATTACCGTATTCCAGGAGTCATCGCGTCCATTGCGTTGGCCGTATATGTTTTCTTGGTCATGTATGCGTACAACTTGATGGGTGGAGTGTACACACTAAGTGGAATCGCCGCCTTGGTATTAGGGGTGGGGATGACCATCGATGCCAGCGTTATTACCTTTGAGCGGATTAAGGACTCCTTGTTGCAAGGACGTTCCGTAAAAAGCGCCTTCAAAGAGGGAAATCAAAAAGCGTTCTCTACCATTTTTGACTCCCAGTTGACGACGTTCATTTCCGCGTTGATCTTGTACGTATTGGGTACAGGTTCTGTCAAAGGCTTCGCGGCGATGCTCATGGTTACCGTTTTTGCAACCTTAACGCTTAGCGTTTGGTTGGTAAAATTCTTGTTGGGTCAACTCGTCGAAAGCGGTTGGTTGGACAATAAAAAAGCGTGGTTGGGCGTTCAAGCCAAACACATTCCAAACCTTGCGAAGGGAGAGGAACAATTCTATTTTGGTCCACTTCCGAAGTTTGACTTCGTAAAAGCGAGCAAAAAACTCATTGCCGTATCCATTGGAATCATTGTGGTTGCTGTCGTGTTCATGGGCATCAACGGGTTCTCTGGTAAGGGAGCGTTGAACCTTGGTATTGACTTCGCGTCAGGTACGAAGATTACGATTCAAAGTGATGAAACCATCAGTCAAGAGGAAGTAGTCGCCTTGTTTGAAAAATACAATTTGAAACCAACTGGCTTTAAGTATGCGGGCGATAATGAAGAAATCTTGTCCGTGACGGTAAAAGAGGCGGTTTCAACTGAAACCATGGCACCGTTAAAAGCAGAAATCGAAGAAATGTATGGCTATGAAGCGAACGACTCTGTCGTCACGCCAGTCGTAGGACGCGAGTTGGTGAAAAACGCGTTCTTGATTTCCATTCTTTCTTGGATTGCCATCTTAATTTACATTTCCATCCGCTTCAAATGGGACTATGCGGTATCCGCGATTGTGGCGTTGTTCCATGACGTGGCCATCGTAATTGCGGTATTTGCGATTTTCCGTTTTGAAGTCAATACGGAACTGATTGCGGTTATTCTTGCCATTATTGGGTACTCCATTGACGACTCCATCGTAATTTTCGATCGAATTCGTGAAACGGTAGCCGACTTCGGAAAGAAACAAATTCGCGACAAAGACTATGTGCATATCGTCAACGACAGCTTGCAAAAAATGGTCATGCGCTCCCTTGTCAATACGGCTACAACGGTTATTCCGGTCGGGGCCTTGTTGCTTTTGGGTTCAGAAGCCATCTTCACCTTTAACTTTGCAATGTTCATCGGGTTGATTGCCGGAGCATACTCTTCCTTGTTCGTTGCAGCCCAATTGTGGTTGTGGTTGCGTTTGAATTACAAACCAAAAGCAAAAACGAAGAATAAAATCAAAGACGACGAATTGCATGAGCTTGTAATTCCGGGTATTAACGACTAAAATAAAGAAGTGAGTTACTCACTTCTTTTTTTCATTCAAAGGGGACCTTATGAACAAAAAACTCTTAGTCATCTCATTGGATGCCTTTTCCAGTGATGATTTGGCCATATTGAAAACCAAACCACATTTTAAAGCCCTGTGCGCCCAAGGCACCCTGGTCGAGGACGTGGAAACGCTATATCTGAGCAATACCTATCCCATCCATACCAGTATCATGACCGGACGCTTGCCCAAAGATCATGGGATCTATGACAATACCCGCATTGATCCTTATGAACCCGATGCCCATTGGAACTGGTGGGCTCATCAAATCCAAGGCGATACCTTGT
>JBOGAI010000220.1:0-2119 GCA_051655665.1 Erysipelotrichaceae bacterium
CGTCGTGAAAAAAATAAATTTTTAAAAGACTTGGACCAGCAAATGGAAGTCTATCAAATGCCAAGCATGCACCTAACAGGGAAAAAATGGTTGCGTCGTTGCGACAGCGTGGTGTATGGCAACCTTGCCAATGCGAAAATCGTCTTCAACATCCCATATGACACCCCAAGCAAAATGCTGTGGTTTAAAAACCGCTACTATCCGCTAAATGGGGAAAAGACACAGAAGAAAGGCATCTTGCCGATGGTGCTGCAAGTATTTGTGGTGTATTTTGTTTCGCTGTTTCTCGTCTTTTTAACGTCTGCCTTCGCGGATGATGCCAATTTGGCTTTGTTTGCAACGGCGGCATTGGTTATGATCGTGTTGTTTGTCTCGAAAGTGGCGTTCTTTGGAATTAAAAACCGCAAGAACTACAATATGAATGGATCGGGACTGCTTGTAGCATTGCGTTTGTTGGAAACCATGAGTCCACAAATGCGCAACCAAGTTGCATTCGCCTTCACCGATTCGCATGTCGCGACGTACTTAGGGGAGCGCACATTGGCAGAAGAGCTGAAAAAGCGTAATCGCAACCCCTTGGTGGTCGCCCTTAATGCCTGTGGGGTAGGCAGTGTTGTGGGTCTTGGGTACAGTGATGGCGTTCGCCGCAACGTGCAAGCGATGGTGAAGCATGCACCAAAAGACAAAGAAGTGCACACGGTGAAAATGAGCGAAGGGCAATTGTACTTATCTGCGGGGATGTATTTTGAAAAAGTCATCGTGGTCAGTGCGGGAGAATGGGACGACAATCAAGAGTTGTTGTTGACAAGTGTCATGAGTGGGAAAGATCGCGTGCTTGACGAAGTGATGTTGGAACAACTTGTCGGGATGTGTCACAGTTTTGTAACGGCAACGTTGAAGTAATAAAATCTTTTAAAAAAAATTCCAAATACGGTTGACAGTATAACGGTACCGTGGTATTATAAATAGGCATTCGGTGATATGGGCCTGTAGCTCAGGTGGTTAGAGCGCACCCCTGATAAGGGTGAGGTCGTTGGTTCGAGTCCATTCAGGCCCACCATCGAATTGTAAATAATTAGTGGGGTGTTAGCTCAGCTGGGAGAGCACCTGCCTTGCACGCAGGGGGTCAACGGTTCGATCCCGTTACGCTCCACCAAGTTATCATATAAAACGTCGAAAGACGTTTTTTTTTATATATTGGCTATCCAGGCTGTGTGTAAAGTATGAAAGCTGTATTTTCTTTAGAATGATTTGTGATAATGTGGTAAAATAGGAAAGATTTAGGAGGGATTGTATGTTACTTCGATTTAGAAAAAAATTCATTGGGGATCTGGATTTTCAAAAAGCGGTCTTTGCTGTAGCCATTCCACTGATGTTGCAAAGCTTGATTACCTCAAGTGTGGCTTTGGTGGACAATTTGATGGTTGGGCAATTGGGGGATAGTGTCATTGGTGCAGTCGCGTCGGTTAACCGTTTTTACATGGTAGCCAATTTTGGAATCAACGGCATTGCGGCGGCAGCCTGCATCTTCCTTGCGCAATATATGGGGGCACGCAATAAGGGGAAAATGCAAGAATCGTTCCGATTCACGATTTTGTCTTCGGTCTTGATGATGGTTCCGTTTTTCTTGATTGCCATGTTTGCTCCAAGTATGGTGTTGCGGTTTTTTACGTCCGAAGCGGAACTCATCGCAATCGGTTCATCATATTTGCGCATTGTCGGGATTTCCTTTTTGCCGGCAGCCTTGTCGATCGCCTTGTATTCCAGCATCCGCTCCATTGGGGAGACGAAATTGCCGCTGTTTATTAGTGTCATGACGGTCTTTACCAATGCGGTGTTAAATTACCTGCTCATCTTTGGAACCCTGGGTTTTCCGAAAATGGGGGCAGACGGTGCAGCTTTGGCCACCTTGCTGGCGCGCTTATTGGAAGTGGTGGTATTGCTTGTTGTGGTCAAGGTGTATGATTTTGACTTCAAAACCAAATTGCATGAGTTGTTTCATATTGAATGGCGTTTGGTCAAAGCCATCATGTACAAAGCGTTTCCATTGGCAGCCAATGAAGTATTGTGGGCTGGGGGTATGGCTACTTTGTTGAAAATCTATGGGACCCGCGGTGTG
>JBOGAI010000221.1:0-6220 GCA_051655665.1 Erysipelotrichaceae bacterium
CAGTCTCCAGTGTGGATGGTTTGTACTAATCGAATCAACCACCGCTTGGGTCAATACACTGGAATCCACTACCGAAAAAGGAAAGTACTCAAAATTTGTTGATGAATGAATGGTCCCGCTGTATTCGTGTAGGCCCATTAGCAGCTGCAAGAAGGTGGTCTTCCCACGCCCATTACGACCGGTAAAGCCCAGCTTCCAATCGGTATCGATTTGAAAACTGACGTCCTCAAAGATGGGAACGTAGCTTCCCGGGTAGGTAAAGGATAAATTTGAAATCTTAATTAACGACATTTGTTGTCCTCCTGATTCATAAAAAATAGGTTGCAATCCCTTCGGCTCACAACCCAATTGAAAATAGGAAAAGACAAGGATATGATATCCCGTTTATTCGCTAGGGTGAAAAAGCTCGAAGTTCTTGTCGAAGGCGCAACAATAATGCGATACCCTGTATCGCTGTTTTGTTTGAACACCTCATGATTAGCAAGAACCTCGTTTCATCTTTTCAACTCCCATCGTTATCCCCATCATACCATAGATGCGCTTTGCTCGCAAATCGACTAGAGCATAAGCCTTACTTGCGTAAAATTTTATCCATACGCTTGCCTTTGGCAAGTTCATCCACCAACTTATCGAGCCAACGGACTTGCTGCATCAAAGGCTCCTCGATGGTTTCCACACGGACTCCACAAACCACTCCGGTAATTTTAGAAGCATTGGGGTTGAGTTGAGGCGCTTGGGCAAAAAACGTTTCGTAATTGACGTTGTTTGCTAGTTGCGCTTGCAAGGTGGAGTAATCATATCCGGTTAGCCAAAAAATGAGTTCATCGACTTCTTCTTGCGTTCGACCTTTGCGTACTGCCTTGGCTACAAGCAATGGGTACACCCTAGAAAACGCCATGGTAGCAATGTCTGGTTTCATCGTTATTCTCCTTTAGTCTGCGTGCTCTTGTTCGCGTTCGATCAAATCAAGCGCAATGCGCAGTGCCGCCATGCGTCGGATCAACAAGGTCTGTTGGGATTTTCCCAACTTCTCCAAATTGATCTTTTCACACTTTTGAAGTGTGGAAAGCAAAGCTCGATGTGCTTCGCGCAATTCGTGAATGGAATATTCTAGCATCTGTTTTCTCCTGATTGTAAGTTACTTACCCGACAATACAATTTCTTCCCGAACGCTTCGCCAGATACAGCTTTTGGTCTGCTTCGCTTACCAATGCTATGTGATCGACGACCCGTTCTTTTTCTAGCGCACTCAAACCAAAACTAGACGTTATGGAAATGGGGTGTCCTTCAAAGGAAAAAATACGGGTCTCGACTGCTTCACGAATGCGATTGGCTAGGGCTCTGGCTTCTTCTTTTGGGGTTGCTCCCAAACACACTACAAACTCTTCCCCACCAAAACGGGCCATCCACCCCACCTCGTTGGACACATGTTCGTTCAAGATTGACGCAAACTCTTTTAAAACGTAGTCCCCGGCCAAATGCCCGTACGTGTCGTTTACCTTTTTAAAATGGTCAATGTCGACCATCAAAAGCGAGAGCGGGCTTTCTTCGCTTTGTGCTTTGGCCACTTCAACGGGAAGACGTTCCGAAAGGTAACGTCTGTTATGCAACTGGGTCAATTCATCTGTCACCGCCGCTACATTGGCTTCTTCCAATAGTTTCTTGATTTTTACTCCATCTAGCAACGATACATCGTCCAAAATCATGCTGTTGGTCACGTTTTTGATGAGTTCCACAACAAGAGTCCCCTCTTCCATCTGGATGGGAATGGCCGTTACCATCATGATTTTGTCCTCAGAGGTATCCAATTTAATAAAGGTTTCTTGCTCATTGTAGACTCGCATCGAGATGCAGTTCTTGCACGCTTCTCCCTTCCCCCATAGGTCAAAACACGTATGTTCCGCTGGCGTAAGAGCGCTCTGCGCGCCCCCCTTCACGAACAACACTTTTTTTTGAATTGGATCTACAACCCGTATTTGTTCATACATTTCATCAACATTGGTTAACTGGCTAAGGTGTTCTTGAAATCGACTACGACTCTTCTGCATCATTACTTCCTCCATCTTTAGCTGTGGATTGGACTTCTTCCCACTGCCATTGGTAGTTCCATTATAGCATAGCCACTTTCCACTCAGCATTACATTTTGGGATTATGTCATAAAAAAAAGGCACTTTTGCCTCTTTGTATGTTTTGGATGACGCTCCTTTACACTACTTGCTGATACACATTTAACTCAGCCGTTTGTACACGATACTGCTTGATGACTGGCACGATACGCAATACATGTTCCGCCTTAAAATGTGCATCCAAGTCCGCTTGCGACTCCCACGCTTCAATCATCGTTAGAATGGCTGGATTGCTTGTATCTTGATACAAATCATAGGCAATGCATCCTTTTTCTTTTCGGGTCAATGCCACCAACTCGTGGTACAATGCAATGACTTCTTCTACTTTATCCGCTTGGACGATACTTTTCGCAACTACTTTGATCATATTCCCTCTCCTTTATTTCATTGATTGATAAGTGTCACTCCACCTAACATAGGCTTACGGTACCATCAATCCTTTAAAAATGCAAGGTTTCAAGCCAAACTACTGAAAGTGGGCTTGCGAAAACCCAACGCCAATGTCTCTCGTTTTTTTGATGCCACAACGCTCACCCCTTGGAGTCGAACCCTAAACATTTCGCTTGCAAACGCCTCTTACGGATTGTAAGGATCCCTCACAACCTCGTTTATCCACGCTAGAGGGCTATGCTTGTTGGATCCGCACTGACAATGTGTTCCAGTGTGGTTGGCAAATTGTCTAATCTTTCGATAAGAAAACGCGGATACGCATGAAAATCGGTTACTTGTTCAAGGGGCAACCAGTGCATATACTCCATGAAATGCCCTTCTTTGTTGAAGGGTTGAACCATTTGGCTCCCCTTGGATTTCATCAAAAAGTAAAATTCCACAGCATGGCAATCATACCCCTCTAACGAACCTGTTCCACGGAAGAAGTTTTCATGGATAAAGGCCAAACGATCCACCTCATAGTGCACGCCGGTTTCCTCAAACACTTCTCTTCGTACTGCATCTTCCGCTCGCTCCCCCAAATGCACCGCACCGCCGATGGAATAGTAATAGTCATCCCGTTCATTTTTCGCGAACAACACACAACCTTCTTCCAAAATAATGGCTGCTGCTCGGTACCGAAACCAGTTTCTTCCTTGCACAAATCCACAATCATGCTTCATACTGCGCCTCCATTTTCTAACTTCATCCCCGCACCTACCTTTGGATGCAAAGCAAAAAGGAAACCATTCAAGCAAGTCCTTCTTTTGACTCGCTCATGTTTTCCACGTTCAAGATTAGTCATGCTCACTTCTTTGATAAACGACACTGAATTCTTCAAACACGACCGGCAAATCTTCACGAAATACGTAGCCCAACGCGGCTCCCTCCGATTGAAAGAAACGTCGATGTCCATCTTGCCAGGATTCCAACGTATCATCCTCCCCTTCTAGTTGGCATAACGCAAAGGGGATTTGATTAAAAGGGGTGATGGTAACCGCGGTGGTTTGGATGACACAGTACGCAGTACCCTTCCAATCAGTAAGAATCGAGTACTCTCCAACTTGTGGGACCTTGCTATTTGTAAGTGCAAAGGCCTCTAAACTGCTACAGGTTGCTTTTTTCTTGCCTATTCGCACCAAATCCAACAACGCGTTCGCCAACACTTCGCTGCGTTCGAAATGAAACGCCTCTACATAGGTGGTATGAGGAGCGAGCTGCTGGTGGGTTACAAAGTTTTGCCAGAATTGTGCAATGCTTTGCTGTTTTGTCATGGACTCGCCTGATTTCTTAGCCTTTAAGGCCTTTGGACTGCCGCTCCATATCTTCTACGACGATGTCATAGATTTCCCCTAGACTGGCACAATACTCCAATACTTCCCATGGCTTGTTGGTGTGGAAATGAATTTTCACAAGTTCATCGTCTCCCACCGCCAACAGGCAGTCTCCTTCAAAGTGTTCGGTAATGTAATCGTTGATGGCATCTTCATGTAAACCCGTGCCTTCAATCAGCAACTGGGTATCATATCGAAATTCTAACATAGCGTTTCCTCCCTTATTCTTCACTACTTTTCTCATTATAGGGGCTATGGGGGTGCATTTCAATTCACAGCTCTTGCAATCATCTTGTGCTCTTCAATCCCTTTGCCCATCGTTCCATAAAAAAAACCTCACTGCATCACCCTAAAAGGGGATACAGCAAGGTTAATAATGGAATTATTCTTGTTCTAATGCAAGTGTTTTGGTTGTGATGTCACATACTTCAGTTGGTCCATAGTATTGGATTGCCCCTGGATATACGTAACAAGTTTCCACAGCCCACTGTTCTCTGTTTGCTTCGAAGTGTTTGAATGGTTTTCCTTCAAGCTCAACAAGCGCTTTACGGATAACTGGTTTGTCTTCTCCGTGTCTTCTTTCGATGTTCATCATTTTTGTGATTGGCATCCCACCGGCAACCCATTCGTTTGCAGGTGCTGAAAGGTTGGAAACTTTTGACAAGTACCCTGTGTAGCCATATTGAATCAACATGGTTGCATTGTACCCTAGTGAGTAGCAGTAGTCAGAGTCAAAGTTTGATGGGAATGCACATCTTCCTTCGTATCCGAAGAAGTGGTGAAGTGGATTGAATTTTCCGTTGTAGGTTCCGTTTGCTTTGCGTTCAGCCAATTTGTCTGCAACCAAAGCAGAGAACAATTTCTCAGATTCGATCAAGGATACTTGTACGTTTCCATGAGGGTCACGTTCCAAGAACAATTGTTGTTGGATGCCTTGTGGAAGGATGGAGAATACATCCATCGATTCTTTGGTTAGACCTTGTTCGATGAAAGCATATTTTTCTGCCCATGATGCAAGCGCGTTGAAGTCCTCCGCTTTGCTTCCTGCTAGCAATTCATTGATTTCGCCGATTAGGACAGAGAATTCAGGAACAAATTCAACAACACCTTCTGGAATTAGTGCAACCCCGAAGTTCATGCCGTTGTTAGCTCTTGTAGCCACTGAATCCGCAATGTAGTCTGCCAATTGAGATAGGGACATTTTTTTCGCTGCCACTTCTTCTGAAATCAAGCAGATGTTTGGTTGTGTTTCAAGCGCACATTCCAAGGCAACGTGAGACGCAGAACGCCCCATTACTTTGATGAAGTGCCAGTATTTTTTCGCAGAGTTTGCATCTCTACCGATGTTTCCGATTAATTCACTGTATGTTTTTGCAGCAGTGTCAAATCCGAAAGAGCATTCGATGTCTTCATTTTTCAAGTCACCATCAATGGTTTTTGGGCATCCGATTACTTGGATTCCAGTGTTGTGTGCTGCAAAGTATTCTGCCAATACAGCCGCGTTGGTATTGGAGTCATCTCCCCCAATGATTACGATGGCATTGATGCCGTGTTTTTTACAAACTTCAGCTGCCACTGCAAATTGTTCGTTGGATTCCAATTTGGTTCTTCCTGAACCGATGATGTCGAATCCACCTGTATTGCGGTATTCGTTGATGTACTCATCGGTGAATACCAAAGTATCATCTTCTACCAAACCGATTGGTCCGTTTTTGAAACCGTAAAGTACGTTTTCACTGTTTGCTGCTTTTAATGCATCATATAGCCCACAGATTACGTTATGTCCACCTGGAGCTTGTCCACCGGAAAGGATTACTCCTACCACTTGTTTTTTTGCTTCAGAAGTGTTTTGACCTTTCGCAAATGTAATTTCTTTTTTCCCGTACGTGTTAGGGAAAAGTGCTGCGATTTTCTCTTGGTCCGCTACGCTTTGTGTCGCTTGTCCTTCGTTTACACAAATTTCTGCGATCCCGTTGCGAAGCATACCTGGAAGTTTAGGTTTGTACTCATATCTTGCTTTTTGTAAGGGTGAATATTTAGTCATAATGGTTCTCCTTTTTGCCGATTTACATTAAATCTACCACTAAGATTTTAAGTTATTTTACCTAAAAAGTAAACCATTATAGCTATAATGCGTGCTCTTTTGGCTTTTGGATGGGACTTGCATAACAATGAGTTTGATTCAACACAAAAAGAACCAAATCTTTCTTACATTTAGTGTAAGTTTGATTTGTCTCTTTACATTATTTCGCAGTTGTCTTGTTTTTATCATTGTTATTCCTTTTGAAAAATGTCATGACGGTTTTTACTCAATCAACTACATCGTTCAA
>JBOGAI010000222.1:0-4924 GCA_051655665.1 Erysipelotrichaceae bacterium
CCATCGTTTTTGATAAAGCTGGCACGGTCAATCGCACCTAAGATTTCACGAGAATCGACCAACAATTCAAATTCGAACGTTTCCGGAATCAATCGCTTGGTTTCAGGATATACCCCATCGATCAAACGCGTTTGGATAATGGTTTGATCAATGATGAATTGCACTTTTTTATCGGAAACTGCCACTTCAATCATTCCTTCATGATCGATGGTTTTGGAAACCTCATGCAAACTTTTCGCTGGAATGGTAATGTTGAAATGCAAATCTTCAGAAATATGAATCAGCTTGCGTGCCAAACGATAAGAATCGGTCGCCACAAACTCCAAGCGGTTGTTTGAACAGTTCAAGTTTACCCCTGTCAATATTGGACGGGTTTCTTTATCACTCGCTGCAAAAGACGTTTGTGAAATGGCACTTTTCAAAATATCCGCTTCAACTTCGAAGTGCTGGGTTGGTTTGTAGAAATCAATGACAGGGTAGTCCATTGCATTCATACCATTGATTCTGAATTCAGCAGCATGTCCGCTGATTTTGGTAAGTGTGTTGTCCATCATTTTTAATTCAATGACATCCGCATCAATCTTACGAACGATATCCAAAATATATTTGGCCTCGATGACGATGGCACCGGTCTGGAAAATTTCGAGCAAGTACGCACGATTGGTATCCAATGTGGTTTGAATCGATACATCGCTGTCACTTCCCGTTAAGTACAAACGATCACTGGTAAGTTCTAGTTTGATACCTGAAAAAGCAGGAAGTGGGGAATAGGAAGAAATCGCACGTGACACGGTTTGCAGTGCACTATAGAATTCCTTTTTTGAGACTTTAAAGTACATGGTAATCTCCCTTCATAATTAGTTTTTTTATTAAGATAATAATAATAAGGCTGTGGAAAGTGTGGAAAACTCTTCAAAACCCCTTTTTCCACAATCCCAAATGCACTTTTTTACCTATGGAGTAAAAGTGGAGAAACGTGGAAAACTATTTCAATCCGAGATTATGTTCAATTTTCATTACAGCCTGACGGAAGGTTTCCTTCTCATCCAGCATAATCAAAATTTTATCATAAGAACTCATAATCGTAGAGTGATCGCGATTCCCAAATTCAAACCCTATCTTTGAAAATGGCAACTCCAAATGTTTGCGGCATAGATAGACCGCAATGTGGCGAGCATTCGCAATGTTTTGCGTGCGCGACTTGGATTCAATCTGGGCTTTGGTTAGCCCGTAAAACTCACAAACGCCCTTTTTGATCTTATCTACCGTTATTTCTTCGCCCGTCCGAATGATCGGATCTTCTTTGAAGATTTCTTGAGCGAAGGCTAACGTGATTCGTTCAGGGTTATACAAAATGGCTTTAAAGAATAATTCATTCAAAGCGCCTTCAAGACGTCGAACATCGCTCGAAAAGTTAGTAGCTAAGTAATTTAGAACATCACGGTCAACCGCATTCTCATCCGGTCTCCCTTCCAATTTCTTCTCCAAAATAGCCAATGCAGTCTCAAAACCAGGCGTATCGACGGATACGGATAAGCCAGATGAGAAGCGAGAAATCAAACGATTTTCAATGCCGCGCAACTCAGATGGATGAATGTCAGAAGTAATGACAATCTGCTTGTTTCCTGCAATCAGTTTGTTGTAAAGATTAAAGAAAATTTCTTGTCCCCCAGCATATGAGGCCAAGCGCTGGATGTCGTCAATCAATAGAAAGTCTACTTCGGAGATTTTCTTTTTGATGTCTTCCAGTGTCTTGGTCTTCATAGCATCAACTACTAGTGATATGAAGTCCTCACTATAGATGTAAAGCAGTTTATCGGTAGGCCGCTGCTCTTTGACGTAATTTCCGATGGCGTGCAGCAAATGGGTTTTCCCCAAACCGGAATTTCCGAAAATAAAGAGCGGGTTGTAGAAGCGTCCAGGATTGTAAGCACAGGATAGCGCCGCAGCGTGACACTCGCGATTGCTTTGTCCCACGACAAAGTTGTCGAAAGTGTAGTTTTTGGAGATTTTGTCTTCAAAAACTATGGGAGCCGGTTCCTTGATCTGTCGAATACGATCGACTTCGTCTTTCAAAATGACCTGGCAATTTACTTCTTTTTGCAATACCGCGGATAATTTGGTGTGAAATACGCGAATATTATCGTCAAAAACTTGCTTGTTAATCTTATAAGGAACTACTATCGTCGCGAATTCATCGCTCACATCATACAAATAAGAATCCTTGATCCAAGTATTGAATATGGTGAGATCGAAAGTCTCGCTTTCTTTTACTAAATCGAGCGTTTTCTGCCAAACATCTTCGAAATGATTTTTGATGTAGGTTGACATGTAAAAACCTCCCAATTGTCCAATTCTATTTTACAATAAAACCCAATCACAATCCACCTAAATGTGGAAAACTTTATCTACTATAATTTTCCACAATGTTATCCGTAACCAAACCCCTTTGTTTAAAGCCTAAAAACAGTTTATCCACAGTTTTCCACAATCAAGTATCCACTATTTTCTAGTGTGGAAAGTGGAAATGTGGAATGTAGAGGCATATCTTTGCGCAAAACAGAGTTATCCACATTCATAACCACAGTCAGAAGTCCCCATTTTAAAGGCTGAAAATGACTTATCCACGTTTTCCACACCCTGTGGAAAACGATTGTGGAAAACTCGTGGACAACGGAAGTTCTCCCGTGGGAAAGTATTTTGGAGTTTGTGGGGTGTGGAGAAGTGTTCGAAGGTGAAAAGGTCTATCATACGGGAAACCCTTTTGCATTGCAAGGCGTTATGTCCCCTTTTTGGATCCTTCTTGTTCACTGACACGAGATAAGAAATCTTATTTTCCTTTCGCGATTTACCCTCTATATATAGAAAGCCTCTTTTTTCTGCGTGACAACATCGCGTCCCAATGAAAAGAGGATGTACCAAAATAGGGTTTTATTCCCTAGAAAAAAAGAAAGATTTGGAATATGGTGTTTGTTTTGTTGACTTATATAGTGGATTTAGGTATAATCTAAAAGCAATGTTCTATTTGTACTAAGTAAGACAAGTTAAAAAGAAGTGGAGGTGTCTCTATGAAGAGAACATATCAACCAAGTAAAAGAAAACACCAAAAAACACACGGGTTCCGTGCTCGTATGAAAACTGTTGGAGGACGTAAAGTATTAGCTCGTCGTCGTAGCAGAGGAAGAAAAGTGTTATCAGCTTAAAAATCACCTCTCGGTGATTTTTTTGTATTTTGGAGCTAGTAAAGGAGGCGTACTATGAAAAAACGATATCGTGTTCGAAAGAGCCAAGAATTTAAATCCATTATGAACAACAAGCGATTCTATTCTTCGCCTTCGCTAGTGGTCTACATCAAACCCAAAGCGCAAGAGACCCCGCGCATTGGAATTTCGGTAACCAAACGCTTAGGCAACGCGGTCCAACGCAACAAGGTCAAACGACAAGTGCGCATGATGGTGCAAGAAGTGTTTCAGTTTGATGAATCCTTTGATACCATTATCTTGGTTCGCGAGCAATTTCGGAAAGAAAATTATGAGACGAATCGAAATAACTTGTTAGGGCTTTATAAAAAGGTTACAATAAAAAGGTAATTATTAAAAATATAGTTAGGAGAATTACAATGAAACGCTTTTTTAAAGATAAGAAAAAGATGATCATCGTCAGTGTATTCTTGATGCTTTTCATCGCAGGATGCTCTAGCTACATTGATCCTGAAACAGGACTTGTGGCAACAGACAAAATTATTACCTTGTCAACGACTTGGGGAGAAGCTTTCCAAAGTGGTTGGTTTGATGGAATCTTCGTATTCCCAATTGCATGGTTGATCAACTTTATCGCTCAATATGCAGATGCAGGGATTGCAATCATCGTCGTTACGGCATTGATCAACTTCCTAACGGCTGCAGGTACCTTGAAGCAACAAGTTGCAACTCAAAAAATGCAAATGATGCAACCAGAATTGAACCGTATTCAAGACAAATACAAAGGGAAAACGGACGATCGTTCTCGTATGGCACAAGCCAATGAGATGCAAGCATTGTACAAAAAGTACGATGTAAACCCTTTTGCGTCCATTTTGACACTATTTATCCAATTGCCAGTAATCTTGGCGGTATACCAAGCGGTAATGCGTGCGGATTCAGTAGTGAATGGAACCTTCTTGGGAATCAACCTTGCAAAAACACCAATGGCAGGGGTCATGGATCAAGAATGGGCTTACTTATTAATCTTCCTATTGATGGTAGGAGTTCAGTTCATTTCAATGAAGTTCCCTCAATGGCAAGCGGAACGTGCGAAGAAAAGAGCGAACGTTAAAGAGAAAAAATATGCTCAACCAGAAAATTCTGGTGGTATGATGCAAAACTCCATGAACATGATGATGTACGTCAGCATTGGGATGATTTCCTTGTTGTCCATCAACTGGCCATTGGGGATGTCTTTCTACTGGTTGGTATCAGCAGGATTCCGTGTGGTACAAACCTTTGTTATTGACAAGTTCTTCATTAGCAAACAATAATTAGGAGCGACACATGAAACGATATACTGGGAAAAATCTTGATGAGCTATTAGAGAGTGCAGCAAGCGATAAAAAGGTTGCTGTAAGTGATCTAACTTATGAAATCATTGAAGAAAAGGGTGGTTTTTTAGGAATCGGAAGTAAAGTGGTTGCGGAAGTGTATTGCGACAACGACATTGCTTCATTTATTGAACAGTATTTAAACACGTATTTTACAGGAATTGAGATGCAAGTCAACGTTCAAGTAACCCAAGATGAAAAAGGGTTTCAAGTCCTATTGGATGGTGAAAACAATGCCATCATCATTGGGAAAAATGGACAGCGCCTACAAGCAATCAATTCGTTGACTCGCGCTGCTACTAGTGCTGTATTCAAAAAACGCGTCCAAGTATTGGTTGACGTCAATGG
>JBOGAI010000223.1:0-16579 GCA_051655665.1 Erysipelotrichaceae bacterium
TGAAATCAATGAGTTCCACCGGTTGCAAGGATCCTTTGGGACCAAGTGAGAACGTCAACAGCAATTCAGTATTGCGTTTGAGCTCTCCACTTTTGTCTTGAGTGAGCAAAATCTCGCGGGCAATGGATTCATGCTCCACAAAGTTCATGGTGTAATTGATCAGATGCAACGCTTCGACTTCCGCGTTCACACTTTCAAAGTCCCACCCGACCATGTTGGTCAAGGTGACGACTTCGTCGTAATTGGGTCCCACGCTTAGTGAAATCTCCAAGGTCTCGATGTTTTTCGCCAGCGTTCCTTGTGGTACGTTTTGACCGACCACATGGTAGGGTGCGATGGTGTCCGCATAGACCTCATGGGTCACCACTTCAATGTCATGCGCCTGGGCCCACTCATTGACGTCGCTGATGGCTTGGTTCGTAAAGTCAGGCAAAGCCGCTTGCACCGGCAAGACAAGGGCATCGCTTACCAAGAGCAAATTGACGATGAGCACCCCGCTGAGCAGTACATGGATTACACTCAACAAGCCATGCTTGGGGTCTTCTTGCTTGAGGGTGGAAACGCTCATGACTACCATTAGCATCGTAAACAAGGCAATGATGCCTCCATAGAATAGGGTTGATCCTTGTTGGACAACCTCTACGCTGCGTCCTGCAATCAAAATGAGATTGGCAACACCCAACAGTCCGCTCAAGATAAGCAGGACAATAACGATTCCTTTTTTCATATGCTTCTCCTATTATTTCACAATCAATTCGACGCGCATGCGCTTGTCAGTATTGAGTTTTACAGTATAGCGACCACTGGTCACATTCAACGGCTTCATAAACGCATCGTTGAGTTCGGCAACGTCGCGCACACTGCCCGCTTCGCTGGCAACATAAATCGTATAGGTTCCCGCAGGCACGTTACTCAAATCGATTTGGGTATCAAACCACGCCCGTTTCTTGCTTTTGCCATCGGGTACCCGTAGGCTGACTTCATAATCGCCATTGTCGACATAGCCGACATTGCCATAATAGAAACGTTCAAAGGTGGCTTGGTTTTCCAAGACGATGCTGCGTTTCACACTACCGCTGTAGTCCCCGCCCACGTTGAAGCTGGTCCCACGAATGCGCAGGCTGTTGTTGTTGAGTTCTAGTTTGGTATAACTGTTGAACATGTTGTCAACGGCACTTACGTTTTTGGGTGCCAATAGCCCTTGGTCACGAATGAAGATTTCCATCGGAACACTTTTTAAGTAGTAGTTGTTGCGGAACCAATAGCCTTTGCCATTGGCATCCGTATAACTTGCACTTTGGGGTTTGGAAAACAAGTTGCGCACGGATGCAGTGGTTTTAGATGTGCCATTGCTTGCGCGCACTTGGGCCGTGTAATCCCCTTGTGGCAAGACACTCAAATCCAGCGTGCCTTTGAACCATGCCCCGCTGTAGGTATAACCGTTTTCTCCTGGAATGGTGAAGGGGTGCTGCGATGTCGTCGTCCAGCGGTCCAGCACCATTGTGGTTTGGGCTTTGGTTTGTACATTGGTGAAGATGATTTCATAACGCAGCGGATCACTCCAACGGTTTTGCGTATTGTTTAACACCAAATAGCCTTTGAAGTCGACCACATTGTTGTTCATGGTCCATCCTTCAAAATAGAAGTTTCCAGGAATTTCTTTCAAGCTTGCCGTATTGGATACCACTTTCACGCTAACACTTTTCGTAGCACTCAATCCCCCACGATCTTTGACTTCGTAGACGATTTGATAGGTTCCTGTAATGGAAGGATTGATGGTATGACTTTTGATGGTAAGAGCACTTGTCAAATCACCGTCTTCATTGTCTTTCGCGCTCACACCTTGCAATAAGACGTTATTTGTCAAAGTGGTGCCCAGCGTTAGGGTGAACGCGTTGGCGGTAATGGTCGGTGCGGTATTGTCCGTGATGTTCACTTCTACACGCAACGTAGTTTTGTTGTTGTCCGCATCGATGACTTGATAGGTTACATAATAGGTGCCATAGGATGTGGAATTGATGGTATTTTCGATGATGGTGACTTTGCTTGTGAGATCGCCATCTTCACTGTCATGGGCGACAACGCCTTCTAGCAACAGTGCATTGGTAATTTGCGTGTTGATGCCATACGCCTTGTTGGACGCGCTAATGGTCGGTAACGTATTGGAGCGAATGGTGATCGTGACTTCTTTGGTTACCACATGATTGGCAGAGTCGCTGACTTGGTAAACCACTTTGTACGTCCCCACTACATTGGGATTGATCGTATTTTCAATGATTTTGATTTGACTCGTCAAATCCCCATTTTCTGGATCAAAGGCACTCACCCCTTCCATCAACATGGCCGTAGTAATGACATCGCCCACTTTAAACGTTTTGTTGCTGGCCGTAATCGTAGGCAACGCGTCCAAGTCCGGAATCACAGGGGCTTGATCATAGGAAACCACGTTGATCAAGGAAGAATGCACATAGCCATAGGAAATGTTGGCATTGTACTCAATCTCCCAGTTGGTCTTGCTGCGATCGGCAACAAGGGGCATATCCGACGCAATGCGATACCACAAGGTATTGCCATTGACGCTTTCCCCGTTTACCTTCCCCAAAATGACCACCGGGGAGTTTTTCAAGCCTTTGTTGTTGTAAAGGATGGGCTGGGTGGTGTTGGCTTCTTTGCGTACATTGACCGTTTGGGTGGAATTATATACCCCAATGGTTTGGGTTGCATAATCCGGATAGCCATACATTTGGTCGACATAGTGATAATAATGGGCCGCTTTTTCTCCCCAGTAAGGGTCGGAGGCATATTTGACGTTCAAGCCACTGCCCTTGTTGCCCAAATGCGGTCCATAGTAGCGTCCCGCATAATCGTCACGGTCCAAGTAGCCTTGTGAAACAAAGCCAAACATATGGTATTCAATCGATTTGGCAACGCTGGAGTACATCGAGGAACTCGTTCCTGGACTCGAATCATACGCCGCATGACCAAACAAGTTGTTTTTCGAAATGGCAATGGAACTTCTTCCCCATGCCGATTCGTTGATTGCAACCCCTAGAGCCAATAACGCATTGACACCATAGCGGTTTTGGTAGCTGATGAAGTTGTTGTGTTCGCCATACAATTGGCTTTTGTTGGCTGCCAGATTGGAGGAAGAATCACTATTCAAAGGCTTTTGGGTATAGCCCCGTTGGACTTCAAAGAGATTTTTCAAGTCCGCTGGCGCCATTTTGGAAAACGTGCGATGGGACAAAAACTGATAGTAGTTGTAGAAAGGACTATTTGGATTCACCGCATTTTTATTGTGACCCGCTTTGTAGTCTTGGACCATCGTCAAAAGCGACGTATAAAAGTAGTGCCCGTCAAAGCTGTAGTATTTCACGTTTTTCGCCAAATAGGTTGGAGCAGGACCTTGGGTCCAGCTGGTGGAATAGGACGTTGTCAAAATATTGTTGGACAAGGTATGCACCAAGGTCCCTGCGCTGTTGACCGTATAGTAACTTGCCCCTTTTACAAAGGAAATCGGGGTGATGAGCACATCGGATGTATTGATCCATCCCGTATAATCGCTGATCATCAAGCGAGAACGTGACCCGCTGCTGCCCATATACGCAGCATCTCCCCCATACAAACCATGGGTATAGTTGTTGACGCTTGTCGTAGTGGCGCTGCCATATAAGTTGTAGTAGGCATTGGCGGTTGCCTTGGCTTGCAAGTTTAAAAGGCCAGCTGCCGTATCGACAACCGTTCCACTTTTCAAGATGGTCGCAACTTTGACTTCACTGATGGGCTGTTGTGTCATTGCGCTTTGGGCTTCTGCAAGGGTTGCATAACAGGCAATCGTTTCATAGCTGCCCGTTGCACTTAGGGCATTCGCCAGTTCATACGGCTTGCTTGCATCCACACACGCCCCTACATACAGTGGGGTACCGATGGAACCATAGGATTCGTTTTTTTCTTGTTCCAGCCGTTTCAATTCTTCCCATTCAATCGTATTTTCCAGATTCCCTTTGGTGATGGCCATTGCACTTGGTGCACTAGCCAGATGCCCCCCTACGATGAGTAGGGCGAGAAACCATTTTGATAGTTTTTTTCCCATAAACACTCCTTTAAACACTTCATTTTACTCTTATTTTACCATAATAGTATCGGATTCGCTGAATGAAATGTTTGATTTTAAGTAGATTTTGCGATTGTTTCCCCATAACCCACAATGTCCTACCGAAAATGAAAATAAAAAAAAGGACACTCGGTGTCCTTATTGCAGGTGGCTTTGCATAAAAGGCAACGCCTTGGCAAACATCGCCAACGTAATGCCATCGTCAAGGGTAGGAAAAAACGTATCCCATTCTTCTTTGGGAATCAAGATGCAACGTTGCACTTGTTCCTCCTGCTGTGCAATGAGGTTTGAAAAGTCCGCATGCAACGCCAAAAAACCATGAATTTGGGTAGTCAATATCCCAGAATCCGGATAAAATGTCCCCAAATCAATCCAGGTCAAAGCACTCGCATTGGTTTCTTCCCACAGTTCCCGTTTGGCGCCCTCAAGAGGCGTTTCGTTTGGTTCTAGGAAGCCTTTGGGGCATTCATAGAGCTGTTTTTGAATGGAGTAGCGGAAAATTTCAATGAGCAGCAATTGGCCCTGATCATCCATTGCCAATACGCAAACTCCATTGTATTTGTTTTCAATCCGAACAAACCCCTCCTCATTGACGTGCAGGTCATAGAAGCGAGTGGAGAGTCGTTGCGCACGAGGTGTCATGGTATTCCCTTCTTTCTTTTGTTTACTGTATCAAAATCACGGTAGATTACAAATCAAACTCATAAAAAAGCAAAATGCTACAAGGTGACTTCCACCTGCACATTTTGCACGTTGACATAACTAAAGATGACGCTGACCAAATCCCCCATATGGGTCAACATTTGGCTTTGTACCAGTTGAATCGGACTGCCCATTTTTACTTTGAGCAAGGCCGCATATTTTTCCGGTACAATCACGGGTTGAAAGGTTTGTTTGATAACCAAATCATGCGGTGAAGCATGGAAGTCCAAAAGTTGATCCACCGTTTCCATTTTGTAGGTGGTAGCCATATGACGTTCCACATACACTTCATCGACCGAAACGGGATGATTATCAATCTTGTTGATTTTTACCAAGCGAATGTAGAGGTCATCTAAGCGCATATGCAGCATGCGTGCCACTTGTTCGTTGGCATACTTCACGTCGAAATACAAAACTTTGTGCGAACTAGACATTGCAATGGAATTGAAAATCCAATTGGAATCGAGTTCTTTGTGCAACTTTTGTTCCGCAATGAAGGTACCGCGATTTTTGTCGCGATACAATACTCCAATGCGTACCAACTCATCGACTGCCTTGCGGGCAGTCATCCGTGAAACTTGATAGCGTTCTGCTAGTTCACGTTCACTTAAAATAGGGGAATTGGGCTCTGCCGACTCAACATCTTTTTTAATGGATTCAATGAGTTGTTTGTATACTGGTAAGCCCATGGCATTCTCCCTTCTTACTTGATAATGGCAAATGGACGGAACGGTTCAATGAATTCCATCAAGATTTGTTCTTGTGCCGACAGGGTACCGACCACGTTTTTGTTTCCTTCATTTGGCATATCTTGCATGATGATATGCAATTCCCCTTTGTAACGACCATATCCATTGTTTAACACGACGACATCGCCACGCTTCAAATCACGCGTGTTGCGTGGTGGAATATCCGCGCTTGCATACGTAATGCGCGGGAAAGTTGAGCGGGCCATATAGTCGGACATATCGCCACGTACGTGGTGATTGAACTCATAAATGATCGCTTTTTCTACTGCGCTTAACTCGTATGCTTCTTCCATTTTGAACGTCAACAAAGACGGATTCAATTTCCCTAGTGCAATCATTTCTTCTTCCGCTGGGAAACAGTTGGAGATGATGACATCATCCACCATTTTTGTCGCGAACAAATGTCTTGCCTGAAGTTCAAGAGGAAGTTCTCTATGCATTTCTAGAGTGCAAAGACCTTCTGTTACTGGCCATGGACCAAAAGCTTCTTTGTTTTGGCTGGTAACGAATGCTGCAACCCGTAGTTGTTTTTCCTTTAATTGTTGGTTGCACTTATTGAAAAGCTGCAAACCCAAACCGGTATACTTTTGTGGATAAAAGTTATGACAAGCAATCATCTTGCTTGGATCACCATGGAACGAAATGATATTGTCAATGTACTTGTTTAAAATCGAAGCATTGAACTCAATTTTAAGACCATACGGATTGTACGTCATCATCGCCTCTTTTTGGCCATCAAACCCTTCATCCAAACGGATGCCATCGACATGAATGTCATGGAAGAAAGACAAATCATCATAGGTAATCCCAAAACGTTCAAATACGTTTGGTGCTACGTCAATAATGACTTCCATGCCTTTGTCGCGTGCGTATCCACAGACTTCTGCATACATTGCTTTGATTTCTTTTGGATCACCTTCGGGACTCAACAAACAAGTAAATACACGTTTGAATCCGTGTTTCACTGCAAGATCAATATATTTTTTATTTGTTTCAACATCTACCTTGTCTGGGTAAATTGAGATTCCTAAACGTGCCATTATTTCTCCTTTTGTTCCAATAGATACGCTTCCATGTTGTGAAACAGTTGAAGCATTCTTTTCTTGGTTCTTCGTTTATAAAAATTCGATACTAATTTGTAATTCGCATTCGTCAATCCCTTGTGTCCGACAAAGGTTTCTTCATAACGTAAAAAGGTCTGGTTATCGTTTCCATCCATTTGATACGCAAGCGTTGTGACCCCTTTTTGACTTTCAAAGCTTCCAATGTATTCTTTATTCTCCACAAGGGAAACAATCGTGGCCTTGGTCAAAGATTGTTGTCGCATCATGCCTTCCAATTTCTTGTCATACGTAAATCCCGCGCACAACTGTTGAGGTGTAACTTCAGGAGCGTGATGTTTGATGTCCTCATACAGCGATTGTACTAACAAGGCATAAAATGCATGAACGGGTACGTTTAATGTTGTTTCAATAACCATAAGTGTTCTCCTTACTTCTTTTTCTTTTGAATGGCGAGGATGACAAACCCCAAAATGGTGAATGACAAACCGCTAAAAATCATAAGCCCGTATTCCCCTGCAATGGGTGCTGCCATGATCATAAACATTCCAAAAGTAGACAGGGCCAAAGGCCATAGGGTTTTATTGTTGTGGTCTTGATTATTCATTCGTGAATTTTGCTTGAAAGTACAATACGGAGCCTTTCTCGCTTGCTTTAATGATTTGTTTTGCCAAAACAGCACTGGATTCTTCTTCTTTTGAACAAGAGAATTTGATGTTCATCCCTTGGGTTTCCACGTGTTTGAACGTAACGTCCCCTTGGTAGTTTTCTAATGTTTCAATGATGTACTCTTTGAAAGATGGACTTGAAATGATAACCATTATGCGTTCACCTTCTCATACAATTCGATGAATTCTAGCGCCATGATTTTGATGGTTTCAGCAGACATCAATTGGTCTTCTGCATGCAACAACAACAAGCTAGGGCTTACTGCTTCTCCACTTGCTTCTTTTTGCACCAATTCCATATGTGCTTTGTGACCTTCGATAAACATTGCTGCTCCTTCTTCGATCATTGCTTTTGCTTCTTCATAATTGCCTTGTTTTGCAACGTTGATTGCTTCCAAGTACATTGATTTTGCACCGCCTACGTTTGCGATGATGGTAAAACAAACTAATTCTAAACCTTCCATGATTTAAACCTCTCTTTCGATAAAAATACATACAAGCAAAGCTTTCACTTTGCCTGTATGTTATAAATGCTAGTGATTACGCTTCTTTGTTTGCGAATTTAACAAAGATTCCCCACAATACAACAGCAAGTACTAAGTTGAATAGTGCAACACCTGCTGCCAAGAAGTCTCCACCTGTTGCCAAGAATGCATACAATACTGGAGGCATGATCCAAGGGATTTCTAGGAATACTGGGCTAATTAGACCAAGTGTTGTTGCCGCATACCCGATTGTTACCAAGATTACTGGTACAAAGATGAATGGGATGAAGTACGTTGGGCTAAGTACGATTGGTACCCCGAACATTACTGGTTCATTGATGTTGAAGATTCCCATAGGCGCAGACAATTTTGCAATGGTTTTTTCTTCTGATTTTTTAGAGAAGAAGAAGATTGCCAAAATCAAAGCCAATGTACATCCAGCTCCACCCATCCATGCGAATGCATCGAATGATCCACGAGTCCAGATATGTGGTAGGTCTTTTCCTGCTTCATAAGCGATCAAGTTTTCTTGCAATGCTGTTTTGTAAATACCGTCTAGTGCTGGAGCCAATACGTTTGTACCGTGCAATCCGAAGAACCAGAACAAGCTAACAAATAGCGTCGTAATGATTACAGCAGGTAATCCTTGTGACAAGGATAGGAATGGTTTTTGTACATACATTGAGATCAAGTCACCAAGGTATGATGCACCCAATACTTCTGCATTTTGTGCGATCAAGAATGCTACGATCCCGAAGAAATAGATTGCTACTGTTCCTGGGATAATCGCAGCGAATGCTTTGCTTACTGCCGGAGGTACAGAATCAGGCAATTTGATTGTGATGTTTTTCTTGAACAAGAATACATAGATTAGTGTTGCAATCAACCCAACGATTAGCGCTGTGAACAACCCACCCGCGTTGGTATATTGCCAAGGGATATTCCCCCAAGTTTCTGGAATTCCTTGTGGCGTTACCGCGATCAAAGAAGCAAAAGCAACAAGACCACCACCGATTGGGTTTACGTCATATGCTTTTGACAAGTGGTATCCAAGAGCGAAAATTACTGCCAATGCGAAGATCGCATTTGTTCCCCACCAAACGTTACCATTGATAGCGATCAACCAAGAGAAAGTTGTTGGCAATTCTCCGATGATTGGAAGTGTTTTAAGACCCTCCAAAGCAGGCAAGTCTCTAAAGAATACGTTTAATAATACTGCGATCGATCCCGCCATAGTGATTGGCATTACAGAGATGAACGCGTCACGGACTGCTACTAAGTGTTTTTCAGCACCGATTTTAGCAGCTACCGGGACAAAATGGTTTTCCATCCAATTTTGAAATGAATTCATGTTATTCCCCTTTCGTTTCATTATAAAGTTTGATTGCGTCGTCTAAAACTTTTTTTCCATCCATTTTACCGTACGCGAGCATATCAATACAAACAACCGGTTTTTCATTATTTACCATGGTTTGAAGGCGTTTTTGTAAATAACGAACTTGTGGTCCAAGCATGATCACATCTGCTTTGGTAACGTTATCAGCAGAGTTGCCATCACCTGTAGCCCAGATGTTTGCCTCGATGTTTTGTTCTTTGGCAGCCGCTTGCATTTTGGTAACCAACATGCTGGTCGACATCCCCGCAGAACAGATAAGCAAAATATTCATAAAATCCTCCTCCGTTTGGTGGTATATACCACCACACACCCATAGTATATACCACTTTTTTTATGAAAGCAAGCGGTTTCATAAAAAATTTACGCTTTTTAATGACTATTTTGCCCTTTTTAAGCAATATTGTGGGAGCATAGCGCTTATCATTGTGTTTTTTGTATTGTTTCCTACCCATCGTTCCCCATGATGGTACAACAATATCGGCATCATTACCCCTCATTATAAAAAAACCTTCCCTAGGAAGGTTTGGTATGCGTTGCAAATTGTTGCTTGCCACAAGGGACACAGCGCAATGAATCATGGCCATTAACGAGCAAAACATTGTCCTTACTTTGATACAAGACTATCTGTTTCAAGAATTCTTTTCATTTGCTCACTAATGTTCACAATTGATTCCGAATCACTTACAAATACCGTTTGCATTGTTTGCAAATGGTATAGATTTGCTTTCTTGATCTCTCCTGTGATCGTTTGAACATTCAGCTGCCAGCGCATGTTTTGCTGCAATTCTTGCTTAATAATGGAGGACAATTGACTTTTATTGAAGTTTGTAAAAAACAATTTGGATACATTATTCAACAACGGTACCGCATTTTTATAGACATTGTAGAAACTCAAAATTCGATTCAATTCGGGAACAATGGTGGTAAACGCAGCGTATTCCTCCCCCTTGTTGAGATAGTAGTTGGTCCACTCTACCGTTTCATTTCCATTTAAAGAAAGAACCCCCGCTGGAAACTGCATGTATTCTGGTTTGGATTGCGAGGTGGTTTGCACAATAAAAGAACTAGGGTTGTCAATGCTGATCCCCCCCAGTGAATCAATCAAAGTTGCGAGACTTTTGTAATTGAACCGAACAAAGAAGTCAATCTTTACGTTCAACAGTTCTTCAAGGGAAGACATGGTGCATTCAATGCCATCGGTATTTACAAAGGCCAGGGTTGTAGACGCTTGCATGCAAACATTTTCAAGGTATAAATCCTTTGGTAGGTATAAGAATAGCATTTCGCGCGTTACAGGATTGACCGTAAGAACAGCGTTGAATACTCCCGTAGAGGATAGGTTGGTATCCCCTTTGGAACCTACTCCGGATAACAAAACACTGTAGGGCTTTGTGGCGGTATTTAGCGTTGGCGCTTCCTCCAAAAAGGCTTGGTTATTCCAAAATTGATACACGATAGAGGTGTTCTCCAATCGATATCCTTGCGATAGGATGGTATCACGGTAGGCATCATTCAAAATGATGGCATCTATGGTCTTTTTTTCAAAATCGTTCATCAGTTGATCCAAGGTTTCATATGACGTGATCATCAGGGCATCCGCATTCCCATCTTGACTAATCTTTCGAATGGCATATTCGGTATTGGTCCGATCCATGGTGGACAATATCCCATACTGAAGATCTTTTAAAGGAGGCGCCTCCTCTTTGTCACTGTAGTTTGTCACAACGGAAATCATATCTACTCGTCCCTCTCCTCTAGTCAAGATATCCATCGCAGAGGACAAGCGGTACGCGATATAGGTGTTGCTAATGGAGGCAACCATCGCGATGGCCAAGATTACCTTGACCACAATTCCTTTTTTCTTGGGGGGTTTGCTTGCGAAAAGCCATAAGCCTACGTTGAGCAGGCCAAGGATGGATGCAAAGCCTAGCAAGTATTCGATGGGAAGAACCAAACGAATCTTAAACAATAAGATTAACATATAGATGCTCAAACTGGATATGATTGCGCATATTGGATACAAAAAGCGTTTATTGGATTCTTGATTCATGTTTGTCTCCTCTTAAACAAAAGCCTTCATAGGAAGGCTTTTTTCTTTATTTCTTAAAATATGCCTTAATGGTCTTCACAATGTAATCCAAGTCTTCATCACTTAAAGTAGGGTACATTGGAATGCTCACTTCGCGTTCATAATACTGCTCTGCGATTGGAAAATCACCCGCTTTGAAACCAAAGTGTTCTTGATAGTATGGCTGCAAATGCACTGGAATGTAGTGAACTTGCACCATTAATCCTTTTGAACGCAGGTAATTAAAGAAATCAAGACGAACTTCTTTGTTTTCCACTAATACCGGATACAGGTGATAGGAACACAAGTTATCAATCTTTTTATTCATCGAGATGTAATCATTGTCATTGATCCACTCTTTTGAGAAATAAGACAATGGCAACTTCAACCCAGGGATGTCTTTCAATTCTTCTTCATAGAACGCCGCAATGCGGTTTCGTTGAATCAATGATTGATTCAATTTTTTCATTTGCGAAATCCCTAGGGCACACTGCATTTCGGTAATGCGGTAGTTATTGCCCAATTCTTGCATTTCATAGTACCATGGTCCATCGTTTTTATGAAGCAAGTGCTCTTCTTTGGTAATCCCATGCGTTCTAAACAATTTTAGGGCCTCATATACGCGAGCATCGTTTGTGAGCACCATTCCCCCTTCACCCGTCGCAACGTGTTTGACTGGATGAAACGACAAAATGGTACAATCAGCAAAGTCCGCAATATTATGACCATCAATTCGTGCACCAATGGCATGGGCAGCATCGTGAATGATTTTGATTTCACGTGTCCCGATGATTTCTTTCAAACGCTTGATATCCACTGGATAACCAGCAAAAGAAACCGGTGTAATCACCTTCGTGCGCTCTGTAATGGCAGCTTCGATCTTGTTCAAGTCGATATTGTAGGTATCTGCATCAATATCAACAAATTTAGGAATGCCTCCACAATACAAGGCTCCATTTGCACTTGCGACAAAGGTATTGGGGGTAGTGATGATTTCATCCCCCTCTTTAATCCCTAGTGCGTGATAGGCTGCATGCAGTGCGGTTGTCCCATTACTAAATGCGACCGCATATTTACAATTGTGATATCCCGCAACATATTGTTCAAATTGTGAACACAAAGGACCTTGTGTCATGAAATCAGAGGTCAACGCCTTTACGACTGCACGAATATCTTCTTCGTCAATGAATTGACGTCCATAAGAAATGGTTTTTCTCATTTTATTTTTCTCCTTCAATGTGATCCCAATGTAGTGGGGTACCAAAAGCGACATCCTGTGAAGCGATTTTTCCTAATACCTCAGGCAGGTATTTTGGAGGTAGTCCATCACCAGGTCGAATGCTACGCACATTTTCATGCGTGAAGCGTTCCCCTTTTTTAATGTCTTTTACAATAAACAATGAACGCATAAATTTACGTGAGTTTTGTTTTGAAACGGTAACATCGTAGTTGACAGCCCCCAGTGTTTTTTCAACTTGGCGCACATGTTCGACCATGGTTTGAAACTCGTCGGGGGTCATGGAGAAGTCTGCATCTGGTCCGCCAATGGCACGGTCCAAAATAAAGTGTTTTTCCACTACGGTAGCGCCCAATGCCACAGCGGACATTGGAACAACGTATCCCATCGTGTGATCGGATAATCCCACTTCAACGTTAAACGCTTCGCGCATATCCGAAATCATTGCTAGATTCGCATCTTCGAGCTTTGCAGGATATTCGCTGGTACATTTCAACAATGTAACCTGTTTATTCCCCATCTTGTGACATGCCTGTACAGCATCCTGGATTTCCTCAAAGGTCGCAATACCGGTTGAGATGATCATCGGTTTTCCTTTCGATGCAATGTATTCAATCAACGGGATATCCGTAATTTCAAAGCTTGCAACCTTGTAAATCGGATTTCCGCATTTTTCTAGCAAATCAACTGCCGTGGGATCAAAGGGGGTCGAAAACAAAGTGATGCCTTGCTCTTTGGCATACGCAAACAATTCTTCGTGCCACTCCCATGGCGTATACGCCTTTTGATAAAGTTGATACAAATTCATGCCATTCCACAGGTTTGTATTTTTCACCGTGAAGTATTCATTGTCGCAATCGATGGTAATCGTGTCTGCAGTATATGTTTGAATTTTAACCGCATCCGCTCCTACTTCTTTCGCCTTTTTAATGCTTTGTTTCGCAATTTCTATATCATGTCCATGATTTGCTGATATTTCAGCAATGATAAACGTTTTACTCATAGCCATTTTCTCCTTTTTGTAATTCATATAGTAGTATATTATCCCTTTTTTCAACATTTTGAAAGCCTGAACGCATAAATATCTTTTGCGAAGCGATATTTTCACTCTCCACATACGCTAAGATGCGTTGCAAGGCTGGCTTTTCTTTGAAGAAAGATGCAATACAGGTTTGAAGAATAATGGCCCCTTTGCCTTTTCCTTTCAACATGGAACTAAAACTAATGGAAATGACACCTTCGTGTTCACTTTGCATCTTGAGACGCACTTGACCCAAAAACTCGTGTTTCTCTCCAACCAGTGTTCTTTTCAACCAATTAGGATCTTGCAACATGGTTTCAAACCAGTTGCAATGTTGTGCCCAAGGAATGGGTTCCTTGTTTAAGGAATACGCTCGAACATACGGTTGATTGGACAGCTCATACACCGCTTTGCAGTCCATTGCGTTCATTTGACGTTGGTAAAACCCATGCACCAACATCGAAGCAATGCGACTTGCCCCTTCCCCATCGATCTCAACCGTTGTAGGTTGGGATAGGTTGTGGGAAATGGCTTCAAATAACGCGTCTTTGTGAAAGGCATTGCCCTCTAAGACCACATAGCCCAACGCTTCCAAATACCCGCGATTATTGCTTTGATTGTCGATGGTTTGGATTGCGACAAAGGGAGTATGTGTTTTCAACAATTCGTAAATGGTTTGTCCACAGGCACTGATGCAAATGGCAGCCTGCTCCATCTCCATACGCATCTGGCTAGCATCCAAATCGAAACACACCCGAACACGCACATCGTCTTGGTAGGCAGCGATTAACGCTTCTTTGTGAGGAAAGGCACTTCCAACCACCAGGTGGATGGGCATCGATTGCGCCCATGTTTTCATCATGTCCACAACCGTTGCACTCAGCGCCAAATTGTCGGACCCGCCCATGGTAATCAAAATGGTTTCGCGTTTGCCTTCTTTCGAAGGGGCCAAAAAGGCTTCTCGCAACAATACGAACTCACTTCCATAATGATACTGTTGTGCACTCGGTGGATTTTTCAAAAACGGAGCGGGGTTAAACACCAGCGAGGCATGCTCATTGCACTGACCAAAATCATCCAAAAGAATGACTCGATTGTTGCGCGCCAACAAAGCGATGTCCTGCTCGCGAATGCGATAACTGTCAACAAACAAGAGATCTTGATGAAAATCAGCCAGACACGTTTCATAATCAATGGCTTGCCAAAACGGGGCATGTTCTTGTTGGGGCAACGCTTCGCCTTTGACCCACATGCACGTATTGGCATAGCAGTTTTTCGTTGCTTTGAAAATGGTGGAACAGCGGGTAATGTGTCCATTTCCTACCCCTTTTCCACCGTCGGTCAAAATAAAAATGTTATTCATGGCCTTCAAACTCTTTCAAATAGGCAAGTACGCGATGCAAATCTTGTTTTTGCAACAAACGCTTCGCTTCTTGCAGTTCCTCTTGTAAGCTAGAGCACACTACTTTGTTGTCCACCTCTTGATTGATGCGCGATAGCCATGGCTTGCTTTCAAAGAGGGTCTCAATGTCATCTTTACCAAAATCGCTTGGCAACAAATCAAACAAAGCACACAACAAGGTATAATCTTGTGGGGTATCCAACGTGACACGCAGATTGTGCGTATGCACCGTGTTTTCCAAATTCCCAATCGTAAAGTCTTGCGCATGGGTTTTGTAAATATAAGGCGTTACATGTTCAATCTCAATTTTCAGCGTCGCATTGCGGTAGGCCGTTTCAAGCGCATCAAACGTGAAGACTTCCAAATCCAATCCATGTGGAAAGGTCGGAATGCGATTGTTGCTCGTATAATCGTTTTGTTCGCGAAGGTGTTTTTCCACCACCGCATCCAGGACATGTGGATCAATGCATGGACAATCGCTTGTCACGCGGACAACAAGGTCGGCCTGTACGTGCTTCGCCGCTTCATAGTAGCGTTGCAATACATGATCTTCACTGCCACGATAACAAACAAGCCCGATTTTGTTTGCCAACTGCATAATGGGGTCATCACTGGCATTGGTGGTGGTGGCAAGAACCACTTCATCAATGCGGGTGGCCTTTTGAACACGATGAACCACCTGCTCCAAAACACTTGTGGAACCTAGGAAGGGCAAGGGGAGCAATACCTTATTGGGGAGTCGAGAAGACGTAGTACGTGCTTGAATGATGCAAACAATTTTCATGGAAACCTCCTTAACGCTTCATGCTTAGATAAAGCTTCTTAGTCTGAAAAATCAGGATAACAACAACCACGAGTAACAATACAATGCGCACCATGAGGTTATAGGAAGTAAGCTGCAATACCAGGGCAAGCCCACTTACCACAGCAAAGGTTGCCAGTAAGATCCAAACCGGAAAATCCTCATGACGATATTGAAAGCGCACAACGCAGTAATGGAATAAGAACATAAAGAAATAGGAAATAAGCGTTGAAAAGGATGCTGCCCAAATTCCATAGCGCGGAATAAAGACCAAATTAAGCGCGATATTGATGGCAGCCGCAAACATGGTCGCGATGGGAATGATGCGTGTATTCTGTTTGAAAAACTGGAAATTTACATAGAAGGAGTACATGAACACCCCATAGTTTCCAAGCACCAAAACCGAAAGATACTGCAAGGAATCACGGTATTCTTTTCCTCCTAGTATCAAGACAATTTCCGGGGCAACCAGTAAAAATCCGATGGTCAACGTCGTAAACACGAAAATGTAGATGATGGAATTGCGTTTCACTACACTGTGATTTTGGTCGCGTAAATTTTCGTAGTACCAAGGTACCCATGCATTGTTGATGGATCCCCATACCATTTGGATGATGGTGCTGACCGAATAGATAAAACTGTACACCGCCAGCTGTGCTTCACTGATGTAGTTTTGCAAAATATAGCGGTCGGATGCATTCAATATTTGACCTGAAATCATATGAAAAATAAGCGGTATGGAAAGGCTCAACGCACTTTTCCCATCGTCGACAAGATAGTGAAGCTTCACCTTTCGCAAAAGGGTAATGAGTAGGGGAATGGACATCAAAAGGGACGCCAAGGTCCCCCCCAACACTCTTCCATAGAATCCATT
>JBOGAI010000224.1:0-5010 GCA_051655665.1 Erysipelotrichaceae bacterium
AATGGATACAAACAAGACAAATATGAAAAACTCTGCTCTATGGCCGTGCGTGCTGCGAAAAGCGTACAACGTTCCAAAGTAGATGTATTATTGGACCCGATGCCGAATGATGAGCGCAAAGCCATTCATAATTACCTTACCAACATGCACCAAGTGCGCACGGTAAGTGAGGGCGAAGGCAACCAAAGAAGAATCCGCATTGTGTACGATGCAAACAAAAAATAGTGGGACAACCACTATTTTTATTTCATAAAGAGAGTATAATCGTAGAGAGGTGAACTGCATGAAATTGATTGTTGGTCTAGGAAATCCAGGAAAACAATACGAACAAACCCGGCATAATGCGGGCTTTATGGTCATTGATACGTTGTCCAAGGAATTGGGCGTCGGTGTTACGACAAACAAGTTCAAGGGGCTAATCGGGGAAACCCGTGTGGGAAGCGAGAAGGTCATCTTGCTGAAACCGCAAACCTATATGAATTTGTCGGGTGAAAGTGTACAGGCGGCCATGCGCTTTTATAATCTAGAACCCGAAGACGTGTTAGTCATTTATGATGATTTGGATTTGCCGGTTGGCAAAATTCGAATTCGGGAAAAAGGAAGTGCAGGCGGCCAAAATGGAATGAAAAACATCATCCAACATTTGGGCACCCAAACGTTTGGGCGAATTCGTGTTGGAATCGACAAGGACAAACAAATCGCAACCGTCGATTATGTGCTTGGCAAATTCAGACCCGACCAGCAAGAACCGTTCCAACAAGCCTGTGATCAAGCCCAAAAGGCGGCCATCGACTGGGTGAAAAATGGATTAGCCAGCGCAATGAACCAGTTCAACAAGAAATAAGGGATCATTATGAAACAATTACTTCACATCCTTGAGCACAATCCGGCCGTACAGGCCTTTTTGCGCAACCAAGAGCAATTATCCAATCTAAACCTCTATGAAGAGGCCTTTTTGATTGCGGCCAAGTATCGCTCTTTGAACCAACCAATGGTGGTCGTGAAAAACAATGCTTATCAAGCGCAAAAACTATACCAAGCCCTCCTTTCCATCGTGCCTGAGGCGCTGCAACTGTATTTGGTTGAGGAGTCCTGGCGCGTCGAACACATCGCGGCTTCACCGGAAGCCTTGGCGGATCAAATCGAAATGCTTTGTAAAATCAAAGCACAAACCAAAGGACTCATCGTTACACATACTGCAGGCTACGTCAAACGGATGCCCAACCCTGAAACCTTTGATGCCTACCACATTCATTTGCGCGTCGATCAAAGCCAATCCATGGAAGAATTAAAAAAATCGTTGATGTGCAGTGGCTACCATCCGGTTCAGCGAATTGATGTTCCGCTGTGTTTTGCCGCCAGAGGGGGCATCATCGACGTCTATTCCATGAACTATGACCATCCGATTCGGATTGAGTTTTTTGATACCGTCATTGAAAGCATCCGCTTTTTCGATATTTCCACTCAGCGAACCATTGAGACGGTGCAACACGTTGAAATTGTGCCTGCAACGCTGGATCTGTTTAGTGAATCTGAGGCTCAGCTCATCAGCGAACGGATGCAAGAAGCGTTGGAAAAGGTAAAAGAACCGCTATTGCGTGAAACCTTGGAAGAACGAGTCCAACAAGAACAAGCGGCGTTGTTTTTTCACCAAAGCGACCTGCATCTAAACAAATACTATCGCTACTTGGACGATGAGTATGGCCTAAGTGACTATGTCAATCAGCCGTATGTGGTCGTAAGCAGCATTGAAGAAGTAAAGGCCAACTACAAACGCATTCAGGAAGAAAACGTTGCGTTTATGCAAGAATTGGTACAAGAAGGCAAAAGCTTGCCCATCTATTCGCTATTCAACGATTTGGATCGTTGCCTGTCTTGTTCCCCTCACTTTTTGATTCATCAATTCACGACGCCAAAGGATTCGGTGGACGCACAAATCTTCCCTTTGATCGTCCAAGATGGCAACACTTCAGCGGTGCTTAAGGACCTCATCGCCGAAAGTCACCAGAAAAAAGTGGTGCTTGGACTCAAAGAGCACGAATACAAACAAGTCAAGCAACTGCTGCATGACCAAGGAATATCCTTCAGCGAACAACCGGAAACCATACCGGTCGGAATTTCCTTGTATATCCATGAATATCTGGAGGGATTCGCGTTTACAAAGGAACAGGTGGTAGTGTATACCTCCAAAGAATTGTTTAAACGCAAAGTCAAACTAGGCCGCTATCACAATAAATTCAAAGAGGCCGATGTGTTGCACTCCTATTTGGAATTGGAACTGGGGGATTATGTCGTACACAACCAACATGGTGTTGGAAAATACCTCGGTATCGTGACCCGCTTGCACAATGGCGTACATGCTGACTATTTGCAAATTGCCTACAAAGGGGACGATGTCTTGTTTGTACCGCTTGACCAGTTCAAACTGATCCGCAAGTTTGTATCCAAAGAAGGGGTTGCCGTCAAGCTCAATAAGTTAGGCAGCCAAGACTGGGAGAAAACCAAGGCGAAAATCAAAGCCAATGTGGCAGATTTGGCTGCCCGATTGGTCAAACTCTATGCGGTGCGGGAAGAAAAAATTGGGTTTGCCTACACCAAAGACGATGCCATGCAGGCGGAATTTGAATCGGATTTTCCTTATGAACTGACCAAAGATCAAAAAGGAGCGGTTCAAGAAATCAAAAAGGATATGGAAAGCAACAATGTGATGGACCGTTTGCTTTGCGGAGATGTCGGCTTTGGGAAAACAGAGGTCGCGCTGCGAGCGATTTTCAAAGCGGTCACCAATCAAAAACAAGTCGCCTATCTATGTCCGACAACCATCTTGTCTTCACAGCACTATAAAACGTTTTTGAAACGACTCAACGAATACCCAGTCAATGTAGCCTTGTTGAATCGATTTACGACTCCAAGTGAACAAAAAGTCATTTTGGAAGCACTCCAACAAGGAAAGATTGATATTTTGATCGGAACCCACCGTATTTTATCCAAAGACGTCAAGTTCCACAACCTTGGATTGTTGGTCATCGATGAAGAGCAACGCTTTGGCGTCCAGCACAAAGAGAAAATCAAAGAGTTGAAAAATGAAATCGACGTTCTTTCGTTGAGCGCGACCCCAATTCCACGCACTTTGCAAATGTCACTGATCGGGATTCGCTCGCTTTCTCAACTCAATACTCCACCTCAAAACCGGGTTCCGGTACAAACCTTTGTCATCGAGCGCAACTGGGATTTGGTAAAAGAAATCATGGAGCGTGAGCTTTCCCGAGATGGACAAGTGTTTTTCTTACACAACTCGGTGAAATCCATCTTTGAAGTTGCCAACCGCATCGCCAAACTCTTGCCGGGAGTCAAGGTTGGGGTGGCACATGGAAAGATGCACAAAGAAGAAATTGAGGACGTCATGCTGGCGTTTGTTGAAAATGAATACCAAGTCCTCGTATGTACGACCATCATTGAAACCGGAATTGACATATCCAATGCCAACACAATCATCATCGATGATGCGGACCGCTTTGGACTGTCCCAACTTTACCAAATCAAGGGGCGTGTGGGGCGATCAGATCGACTGGCTTATGCGTATTTGATGTACCAACCGCAAAAACAATTGAGTGAAGTTGCGGAAAAGCGTCTCAAAGCCATCAAAGAATTTACCCAGTTGGGTAGTGGTTATAAAATTGCGATGCGCGATTTGACCATTCGTGGAGCAGGCGATTTGCTCGGTCCAAGCCAGGCAGGCTTCATCGACACCATTGGGATAGACATGTATTTGGAAATGCTTCACGATGCCATTCAGGAAGAAAAAGGCGTTGTGACTCAAGAGGCAAGCGAAAGCAAACGTTCTAACGTGAAACTAGATGCGTACATTCCGGAAACCTTCTCGCAAGCGGATGGCGAAAAGATTTCCATCTACCAGCGCATCGATGCCATTGAAACCAAGCAACAGCTTCGCGATTTGATGGAAGAGTTGGAAGACAACTTTGGACGCTTCCCGAAACAGGTGGCGCTCTTATTTGAAAAGAAGCGTTTGGATATTTTGATCAACGAACCGCATCTTGAACTCTTCAAAGAAGGGGAGCGACAAGTAGAACTGGTCTTTACCAAGGCATTCTCGTCGCGTGTCGATGGCGAGCGGTTGTTTGAGATGACCACCACCGTGTCACGTGACATTGTCATTCGCTATAGCCATGGCCAAATTACGATGAAAATCAACAAGACCAAAACATGGATGGATCGCATCATAGAAGTCTTGGAAAAAAGTTTAAAATTAGTAGAAAGGGAGCAACTATGAGAATCGATAAATATTTGAAAGTAGCCCGCGTGCTAAAAAAAAGAACACTGTCCAAAGAGTTGGCCGATATGGAACGGGTTACCATCAATGGCAAGGTTGCCAAACCGGCTTCTTTGGTTGGGGTGGGCGATCTTGTCGAAATCCACTTTGGAAACAAGGTCTTGACTATCCGGGTCTTGCAATTGGCAAAACAAGCCAGCAAAAACGATGCAGCCAACTTGTACGAGGTGGTTAGCGAAACCCAGCTAGAGGGGCCCACACAATAACAGCTTGTCAATACGTGAAAAGTTTCGTATAATAGAGGTATAGCAAAGGAACATAAGGAGTATACAGATGACGACGAAAAAGAAAAAAGTACAATCGAAACACTATGTCCGTGCAATCATGAAACTTTCCGCTATGGCGCTTATCGTCTTTTTTGGAATGCAAATTGTGAACGATCTTGGCACAACGTTGCAACTTCAAAAAGAGAAAAAGGATGCCCAAGAAGTAGTGGCAATGTTGGAAGTCCAAAAATCAACCTTAAGTGAAGAATTACAGAAACTCGAAGATCCGGAATATGTAAAACGGTATGCACGAGGCAAATATATGGTCACAAAAGATGGAGAACAAGTGTTCAAATTGCCATCTAAGGGAGATGAATAAACCGTAGCAAGGCTACGGTTTTTTTTGTTTGGATACATAGAAGTATTCTGGATTCAAAAAGACATGAGTTCGAT
>JBOGAI010000225.1:0-11103 GCA_051655665.1 Erysipelotrichaceae bacterium
CTTTGATTTTTGGAATGCTTTCTTCCAAATCCCCCAACATTTGTTTGGTGAGTTGCGGACGGTTGTATCCCAAATAGGGCTCTTCGCTCAAAAGGGTGATGCTTGCACTAGCATTGCGCTCACGGATCGCGGCAGCGGCATTGACACCTGCATTTCCATTTCCAACGATGACAAAGTGTTGTGTGCTATCGTTTTTAAACGTAACTTCTTCTACGATGTATGGTACAAAGTTTTCTTTGCCCACCCCACACACGGGGCAGGTTTCCAATCCCTCTTCCAAAATTTCGCCACACACCAAACATTTCACATAGGTTTTTCCACCCTTGTGCACTTTTTCGACTTGTTTGTTCAACATGAAACAACCAAACTCATAGCCCCATTCATAACATCCAACCAAGTCTTTTTCTCCTGGTCTGAATTTGATTCGCAACCCATCGAACGTTTTCATGTGCAATTGGTGCAAGCGGTCCATGATGTGCATGACCCCTTCCCCACTCCATCCATAGCTTCCAAAAGCAGACGCATACAAATGACGGTGGGTCACCGAATGCATGGAAGAAGTCAAATCCCAAATGGGTTTGAGGGCTTCTGCGACTATGGTTGGCGTCCCAAACAAGACCGCGTCGGCTTGCGCGATTTCATTCATGACATGCGCCGCATCCACTTCCACAAGATCAAAGGCAGCGATGTCCATTTCGGCTACATCGTTCAATCCACGAATGATTTCGTCTTTCATCTGCTCGGTATAGCCGTAAGCCGATACATACGGAATGACCACATACGGCAACTTGTGGGTGCGCTTAGGGGTCGACCATTCGCGATAGCGACGTTTCAACTCGTCAAAATTGGTATCGACAATCGGTCCATGTCCCGTACAAACCAAATCCACTTCAAGGGGATCAATCATGTCCAGCGCTTTTAGCACAAAGGATTTATACGGTCCCATGATGCAGTCAAAATAGTATTTGAACGCATCATCGTATTGTTCGTGGTTTTCCACTTGTGAATACAAAAGTGGAGCTGCAAAGTGTGCCCCAAATGAGTCACAGGTAAACAAGTATTTGTCTTCTTCAACATACGTGTAGATGGTGTCAGGCCAGTGCAAGTTGGGCACCGAGAAGAAGCGCAACGTTTTATCTCCAAGGGCCAAGGTATCGTTATGTTTGACCGTTACATAGGCGAAGTCACGGTTGATGATTTCTTTCAAAAAGGAAATCGCGACCGCGGAACCCACCACTACGATATACGGGTTAACTTCCAGCAAGCGCGCAATGGATCCTGCGTGGTCGGGTTCGGTATGATCCACGATCAAGTAATCGATTTCCATCGGATCCACCACTTCTTTTAGCTTCTCCAAGTAGGCATCAAAGAACTTTTCTTTGGCCGTTTCCACCAACGCCGTTTTCCCATTCCCCTTAATAACATAGGAGTTGTAGCTTGTCCCATAAGGGGAAACCATGATAATGTCAAACACACGCAAATTGGGATCTTGTACCCCTACCCAATGTAAATTTTCTCTTAATTGTACTGCTTCCATTGTTCTTCCTCTTTTCTTACGAGGCGAAAGATTACGCAAACCGGAAATGTGTATTTTCACATAATATTTTGTATCTTTCCCCAAATCTATTCTAACAAAGTATTTCTATCATATCCAAGTAAGATGTGCAAGTCTAAACTATTAAAAGGGTGCGGTCTTTTTCGTTTTCCCTTTTTTCGTCCCAACATCAAAATTTTTGTTAGCTTTTGTTGCACATGTCCCTTAAGGCTGGAGCGGTTGCAAACACCAAAAAACGCCCTTCTCCACAAAAAAAACAGCAACATGAAGTTGCTGTTTGATCGTGTATGACTTAGATGTATTTTTGGTTTGCCGTAATGATGGCTACTTTGTAGACTTCATCCGCATTACATCCGCGAGACAAATCATTGATTGGGGCGTTCAACCCTTGCAGGATTGGACCGATTGCTTCAAATCCACCCAAACGTTGGGCAATTTTATACCCGATGTTCCCCGATTCGATGTTTGGGAAAATAAACGTATTGCATGCACCTGCTACCGCCGATTGAGGCGCTTTTTGGGCTGCCACTTTTGGAGAGATGGCTGCATCAAATTGCAATTCTCCATCCACTGGGAAATCAACGTTCATCGTTTTCAAACGACGCGCTGCATTAACAACTTTCTCGACACTTGGTCCTTTTCCAGAACCCATTGTGGAGAAAGACAACATTCCCACTTTTGGTTCGATTCCGAAAATACGAGCCGTTTTCGCCGATTCCAATGCGATTTCAACCAAATCGTCTTCGCTTGGATCGATGTTAATGGCGCAATCCCCCATTGCATAGCGTTCTTCGCCACGTACCATAATGAAGCAACTGCTGACAATGCGGCTTCCCGGTTTTGTTTTCACTAGTTGCAAGGCGGGACGTACAGTATCCGCTGTAGAGTAGGTTGCCCCACCAACAAGTCCATCTGCCAAGCCCATTTTTACGAACATGGTTCCGAAATAGTTGCTTTGTTTTAATAAAGACAGGCAAGTAGGTGCGTCCATTTTCCCTTTACGCAATTCTACCATCTTATCTACCATGTCGTTTAGTCCGGCATAGGTAATCGGGTTTACGATTTCAATTCCTTCGATTTTGAAGTTGTTTTTGTCCGCCAACTCTTTGATTTCTTCTGGATTCCCCAACAAAATTGGTTGAAGAATGTCATCGGCTTTCAAGCGAGTAGCCGCTTCTAGAATGCGAAGATCGTTACCTTCTGGGAATACAATCTTGGTGTTTTTACCTTTGATTGCTTGAATCATTTGTTCAATCATATCTATTACCTCTTTTCCATCTACTAGTATAACAAATTTTTATTTTTTTTTAAATGGATTGTACTATACCAATCGCTTTAATCCTTTAAACAAACTGTACACCAACGCAATGGATAATGGAATCATGACGATGGCTTTGAGCACCCGCACAAACAGCGACAAGAAGTATGGAATACCATACATCAAATTCAACCACAAAGGGGTCAAAATTAGGGTAATCAATACTTCGAGCACCAATACCGTCAAGACGACAAAGCCCAAATCATGCGATGTACCTTCTTGGGTGCGTTTTTGAGTGAAGTGTACCACCGCATAGATCCCCGCTTCCACTACGAACAAATTCCCAATGACCCATGCTTTGATGGTGGGGGTTAAGGCAATCAGGTTTTTATTGAACTCAATTTCATTCATCCACAGGATGTACCCTCCAAGAATTACAAATAGAACCACCAAGAACCCCAAAAGCGCGCGCATCATTTGCTGCTTGGTGAAGTGCTTGCGCGCTTGCATGAACAAGGAAGGAATCAAACACCACAAGATGGTGTTTAGGGTAAAGCCAAAAAACGGAAAGTTGGTCGGCACCAGCAGTAGACCAACCACATCGGTAACCAACCCGACCAGCATGGCCATCATCGGATTCAACAGCAATCCTGCGATTACAAGGGGAATGGTAGAAAATCCAATTTTAAGGGCCGGAAATCCAAGGACCGGTAGCATCATCGAAAAAAACGACAACCCCACACTCAACATCACAAACATCGCACCCAAAGCCAATGTTTTGGTGGTACCCTTCAACGGATACGTCTTGTTTACCGCCCAAAACAACCCTAAAATCAAAACTGCTAGACCTATCTGAACCAAATATACGTGATCACTCATTTTCTTCTCCTCTTACAATTTTTCGCACTTGGGCAATAAAGTACAACGACCCTGCCACCAGCACAAAATCATAGTGTTGGCACATGGCCAAGCCTTCCTCAATCGATGGTGCTGCGCAAACCGAGTGATGTTTCGCCAGTTGGGACAGCGGTTGTGCACGAGGGTGGTCAAAACCACAAACGATCACGTTCCAGCCCTTTGCCAACAACAAATCGAGCATCGCATCACAGGGCTTGTCTTGTAAAGCACTAAACAAGCAGACACTGTTCTCCTTCGCTTCAATACTATCCACTAGGGCTTGCATCCCTTCCAAGTTGTGCGCTCCATCAAGAACCATGGGTGGATGATGCGCAATACGCTCAAAGCGCCCGGGCCATACAAAGCGTTGCAAGGCTTGCCATAACACACTAGATGGCAACTGGTAAACCAAACCAGCAAACGTTGCCAAAGCAAGTGCTGCATTTTGATATTGATAGTGAGGAAGTTGGGGCAAGGCAAACCATTCTCCTTGAAACCAAATGCCCTCTTCCATGCAATCGCCAAAGCGAATGGCATGGAAAATTCCCTCACGCTTTTGGACTTCTTGGTGAATGATTTCCACCACCTCCATCCGCTGTTCCCCACAAAAAAACGGAACCTTGGCACATGCAATGCCTGCCTTATGTACGGCAATGTCTTGCAACCGTTCTCCAAGATACCCTTGATGGTCCAAGCCAACATTGGTCAAGACACAAGCCAGTTTGCGTTCGATGACGTTGGTTGCATCCAGCAGCCCCCCCATCCCGCATTCCATTAAGACCAAATCCACTTTTTCTTCATAAAAGTAGCGCAACGCAATCAAGGTTTGTTGTTCAAAGACGGAAAGACCGGTTGGGGCAATCCAGCGATAATAGTCTTGCAAGGTCTCTTCCAAAATGGATTGACCGCCGATTTGATACATTGCATTTTCATCGGTAATACTTGGGGATGTAAACACCCCTACTTTAAGCCCATACGCTTCGAACAAACAGCGCAAAAACTGGATGGTCGAGCCTTTGCCATTGGTACCCGCGACATGAATGATGTTGAGGGATTGCCATTGCGGGTTGGCGTGATAGACCTTGGCAATGTCTTCAAGGCTGTAATGAATTTCAAACGTTTTATTTTCCATGGTCTCTCCAATCAATGCGCTGTCCACCCTGTTGCTGCAAGTAGGCATCGATTTTGCGAAAGCAGCCACTCTCAAAAAAGCCGCGATGCGCAGCCAAAGGAGAAGGGTGCACGCTTTCGACAATACTATGCTTTCCTTCCTCAATCCAGGGTTTCACTTCTTGTGCTTCTTTGCCCCAAAGAACAAAGACGAGGCCTTTACAGTGTTCATTTAGATATTCAATGACGTGTTGGGTGAACATTTGCCACCCAAGAGTCTTGTGGGATCCCGCAGTGTGGGCCTTTACGCTCAACACTCGATTCAAAAGCAATACCCCCTGCGTTGCCCAATCCGTCAAATTGCCATCGGTGCGTACAATGCCAGTGTCCTTTTCCAACAGTTTGAAAATGTTGCGCAAACTGGGAGGATTGGGCCCTTGTTCCACCGAAAAGGCTAGACCGTGTGCTTGATGCTCATCGTGGTAGGGATCTTGTCCGACAATGACCACCCTCACTTGATCAAGGGGTGTCATCTCAAACGCAGCAAACAATGCTGCTTTAGGTGGAAACACCTGGTCATGAGCGTAGGCCAACTCCACTTGTTCCATCAGCGCTGCGTAGTAGGGCAAACGTTGCTCTTGTTCGAAAAAGGTTTGCCAGCTATTCATAGCCCATCCACCCTTCTACAATGGATACCAAACGCTGTTGGGCCCCATTTGGTGTAAGGCGATTGTTGGCCAAATCTTGGAAAACCGCCAAAACTTCCCCATTCAAATACAGTTCGTACAAGGTCTTTTGAGGGTCTTGGGGCAAACTGGTCAAAGGCATCATGAGCGAGTCACTCAGTGCGTAGGCAATCTGGGACTGGACCGCACTCACATACGTGAAACTGCGACTTTGCGCTTCGCTCACTGCTGGAATACGCTGTGTTGTGTTGATGTATGCCTGCATTCCATCCACTGAACGCAGTAACTGCAAGGCTTGCAAGGTCAAACGCGGCGACGCACTCGCTTCGTTGGCACTGTAGCCATCGACCTCTACATAGTTTTGGATGGGCCAAAAGCGGTAGGTAGGAAATTTGCTGATTTCCAAATAATCGCCATATAGCTCTTCATAGGCGACATGTTGCATCCCCGAGTACAAGATGCCACTGGCATATTTGTGATCCATGAACCAATTGTCAAAACTCCCCTTGGTTTGCATCAGCTTGAGTCGTTGACTCAATGCTTGAAAGTCTTCTAGCATCCACGTCATTCGTGGGGAGCTGAACGCTTCCCACTGCAATTGACCTTCTGGGAAAAAGTCAAAGCCATGCAACGTCGTGAAGTTCAACAACGTCATGCTGTTGGGATCCAAGTAAAACGCATTGGGATAGTCCGCTTGCATCATCTGCTCGAAATAGCGCACATCTTGGGCACTGTAGTAGTATTTATTGTACGCAAAAAACATTCCATCGACCGCCATCGGCACAAAGGTGTTTTTTACTTTTTGAAACACACTGATGTAACCCTCAGGAATCGTGACCTCTACTTCTTCTTGAAACGATGAATTCAAGTCTTTGGATACTTCAAAAAGGGTAGGCACGAACCGATCTTCTACTAAAAAGACATCGTGTTCGACGCGGCCATTTTCCAAATATTGCTTGATGGCATGGGTTTTGGGCACCACCGCATACTGCAGTTTGCCTGCATCATTCGGATAGTGCACATCCCATAGTGCGACTAAGGCATCGCCAAAAATCGCATTCTCCACTTCAATGGTAATGTCGGCTTCTTCCTCAACGCTTTGATTCACATCCGCACTACAACCAAGCAAGGACAAGGCGAGCAACAGGAGCAAGTATTTTTTCATAAGACTCTCCCTTCATAAAAAAAAGCACTTTGCAGTGCTTATCGGTAGATTGGACCACCTTCGACTCCAAAATCGATGATGTTGTTCATCTCGTTTTGCATGATGGCTTGCGCAATCATTTGCATTCCAAATAATGACAACACAATATTGATGATGGAAACGTCATTTACGCGCATACCACGAGTGGCTTGGATTTCCGCAATACGTTTTGCGTATTTATATTGCCAGAAAATACCATAAATCCCACACGTAATCAAAATGAGCAACAACTCTATTCCAGGATTGCTGTCTTGAAAGCCACCCAAATTGTCGATTTCTTGGGTTTGTTTGTAATAGAGGAATACACTGTATACCCCACAAGTAATCAAACTAAGCAAAATCAAACTTACAATGTTACGTTTTTCAATTCTGATCATATCCCCGAGTCCCTTTCTATGCAATGAGTTGTTTCATCGCTTCATTGAAGGCATCAAACTTGTGTTCGCCTTCGGTGATACTTGCGGACTTGATGCAATAATAGAATTTGCATTTTGGTTCGGTACCACTTGGACGAATCGCAATCCATGAGCCATCTTCTAAGAAGAATTTTAGCACATCGCTTGGTACAAAGTCCAATGGATATTCTCCGTGTGCATCTTTTCTTAGCAAGGTTTGGTAATCTTCCATCGCAATGACTGCACTTCCCGCGATTTCGTTGATTTCTTTGGTGCGTAACGTCGTAATGATTTCTGCGATGCGTTTACTTCCCGCTTCTCCAACCAAGGTCAATGACGTTTGTTTTTCCGTATATGTACCGTATTTTGCGTACAAATCCGCCAACACATCCAACAACGTTTTGCCTTGTGCTTGGTAGTAGGCTGCCGCTTCCGCCAAAATCAAACATGCCTGCAAGGCATCTTTGTCCCGTACAAACGGTTGCAACAAATAGCCATAGCTTTCTTCGTATCCAAAGACAAAGTCTTTTTCGTTTGTCTGTTCATATTTTGCGATTTTTTCACCAATGAACTTGAACCCGGTCAATGTTTTTTCTACCGCTACGCCATAGTGGTTGGCAATGGCCGCCCCTAAATCGCTGGTTACCACCGTGTTAAACAATACCGGGTTTTCCGGCATCAAGTTTTTCGCAGTGCGTGTGGACAAGACGTATTCAATCAAAACCGAACCGGTTTGGTTCCCGGTCATCAAGCGATAGCCTTCTTCGGTTTTTACCGCAACCCCCATGCGATCCGCATCCGGGTCACAAGACAATACGATGTCTGCATTGTGTTTGTGTGCATATTCAAGCGCAAGCGTATAACTTTCTACCTCTTCTGGATTTGGGGTCAACGTGTTTGAAAAATCAGGATCGGGTGCACTTTGTTCTTCGACCAAAATTGGTTGATAGCCCGCTTCCTTCAAAATGTGCATCACACCTACGTTGGCCGTTCCATGTTGTGGAGTGAAGACGATGGATAAGTGTTCTTTGTTTACTTCTGGATTCAATTGAATGTTCATGACTTGCGCATAATACGCCGCATCAATGGCTTCATCAATCATGGTGATCAACGCTTCTTGCTCTTTTGAACATTCTACCGACAAACTCAATGAATCTTCGATTGCATTGACATTGGCAATGACTTGGTCCGCAAGGGCGGGAACCAACTGACATCCTTTTTCATCATACAATTTGTATCCATTGTATTCTTTCGGATTGTGTGAGGCTGTAATCATGATTCCGCCAAAACAGTTCAGATGACGTACCGCAAAGCTTAATTCCGGTGTCGGACGCAAGCTGGAAAAGACATAGGTTTTAATATTGAAAGAGGCCAATACTTTAGCGGAAACCATCGCGAATTCATACGACATATGACGATTGTCATACCCAATGGCAATCCCTCTTTGGCATGCTTCTACACCATGTTTGGCAATGTACTGTGCAAAGCCGTAGTTGGCTTTGGTAATGGTATGGACGTTAATGCGATTGGTTCCTGCCCCCAACAATCCCCGCATTCCTGCCGTTCCAAATGCGATGTCTGTGTAAAATGCATCTTGGATTTGTTGTTCATTCATGGTGGAAAGCTCTGCTTTCAAAGCTGGGTCCAAAGCGGGGTGGTTGACCCACGCAAGATATTTTTCATTCATTTGATTGTTCTCCCTTTATCTTCTTTCTATTGATTCCCTTATATCATGAAAAAAAAGAAATGGCCACGCCATTTCTTAATTTACACATTAAGCAATAATTTTTTGAGCGCGTAATACTTCTTCGATTGCCGCGATTGCTGCTACTTCATCTTCCCCATCGCAAGTGATAGTGATTTCAGATTGTGTTGGGATTCCCAAAGACATAACACCCATGATGGATTTCATGTTTACTTCGCGACCTTTTGATGCGATGTTTACTTCAGATTTGAATTTTGAAGCCGCGTTAACTGCTACTGTAGCTGGTCTTGCGTGCAATCCAACTGGATCGATTACTACTGCTGTAAATTGTTTCATATTGATATAGCCTCCTATTTGTTTGATTCTCTCATATCATTATTATTCTAACGTATTTTTATTTTTCAAGCAATCGAATTGAATCAAGTTTTGAAAAATCGTACTCATTGCACAACGAAATCCCGTTTTGAGCCAATTTCTTCGCACAAATTCCCATACCATCGACCACAGTGTGTGAGAAAGTTCCATCATACACTTCCTTCACGCCACAACTTGGCGACCTTTCTTTCAAAATTGCATGTTGAATCCCCTTACTTTGACACAAATCCAACGCTTTTTGTGCACCGCACGCAAACGCATCACTCACATCTTTGCCATTGGCATCCAACACTTGGTTTCCTACGATCTCACAAGGAATTCTTGGTGTGGACAATCCACCGGCTTCTTCCGGGCAAATCAAAAAGACTTCATGATTTTCCAAAAACGTCACCAATTCCTTTTGATAATTGTTCCCACCCGAGTATTTGCAATTCACGCCAACCAAACAAGCACTAACGAGCAGCTTCATATTCTTCCTCCTTTATGAACACCATCTTTTCCAAGGTGCTCTCACTTGAGGAATACCGATATCCCCCTTCTTGGAAGTCCTTCACTTCCTCGATGGTGCTGATGTGATGCTGGGCAAGATAGCGCACCATCATCCCTCGCATCATCTTGGAATAGGTTGCTTGACTTGTCAACTTTCCTTGTTTGCGGGTGAAGAACGCAACTTCAATCACGGTTGCACTTTTGGGAAGCAAGGAACCATACTCTTTGCTCGCCAAATTCAACACCGTCTCCCCTTCAAAATACGTTGCATAGTGGTTTTTCCAATATTCCTTCAACAGCAATTGTTCGACATACAACCGTGCTTGCATTTCCAAACGATACGGTTCAATCGTATCCGTCAACTTAAGAACCCCATATACTCCACTTAGAATCCGCAGATGCGCTTGAAGGTAGTGCAAAGCACGCTCATCCAAAGTGTGTACATCGAGGTATTTGAACTGAATCCCATTATAGGTGAAGCCGGCTTCTCCAACGGGTTGAGGGTATTCAAACAACGCCTTGGAAGGAAGCAACTTGCTGCCAACCAGTTTGACATAGGCTTCTTCCGACATCGTGGCAAGAATGTTGCGTACCTGCTTGGCTTCTTCTACATAGGCAGGGACACTGACTCCAACACGACTGCGTGTAGGCATCATGGTTTTGGTGGGGGAAATACAAATCAGCATAATGGGACATCTCCTAACATTTTCTCTTTGAATCCATTATAATATAGGGAGAAGGAAGTGACACTATGAATTTTCAAATCTATGTATTGGCGAACAAACCTTCCAAGACCTGGAAGCAAGCCATCGACGAATATCAAAAACGCTTATCCAAATATTGCAAGTTAGAGGTGATTTATTGCAAGGACGAATCCGTCTTCTATAAAAAGGTAAAGCCCAAAAGCCACATCATCTCGTTGAAGATGGGCAAAGCCACTTATGACAGTGTCGCATTTTCGCAATACCTCGAAAAATGCGGAATCGATGGTAGAAGTGATTTGGCCTTTACCGTCGGGTTTGTGGTAGCAGATGCGCAAATCCTAAGCCTTTCGCAAATGGACTTTTCCACCATGATGCTGACTACAACCCTTTTGGAACAAATCTATCGCAGTTATCGCATTTTGAACAACGAACCGTATCATAAGTAAATGAGGTTTTTACTAAAGTTGGGTTGATTTCTTATTAGTAAACATAAGAATGAATGGATTAGAATATATTTATAAATATATAGAAAGAAGGTATATAATATGGATTTAGGATTAAAAAATAAAGTTGTTTTAGTAACAGGAACAAATAACCCAAAAGGTATTGGTGCTACAATGGCACTTTCATTTGCGAAACAAGGTGCAAAAGTAGCGATGGTTTATAAAAAAATGAATCTTCAATATAATGAAGAACTAGCTATAGGAGACTGTGTTGATTCTTAT
>JBOGAI010000226.1:0-3283 GCA_051655665.1 Erysipelotrichaceae bacterium
AATATGCCAGTTATGGACGTGCATGGCGCTTGCATGAAAAAGGACTCGACACGGTAATCATTGGGGTCAGCTGTGCCGCGGGCATGCAACGCTTGGACGAGTATGCTCCGTTTGTCAATGATCAGTTGCAAGCGGACTATGATTGGATTGATCGTGCAGTGGGGGGGAAAGCCGACCTCTATTTGGAGTGGCTAGTGGACTTCAAAGCAGCGATGGAATCGAGGTATCGAATCAAAAAGCGAGCCGGCATCGGAGGCTCTTCCATGGGCGGGATTTTTTCCTTGTACGCCCATCTGCGTGTCCCCAATGCGTTTCATGGGGCCCTTTGTTTCTCCAATGCGTTTTGGTTTGCGCCACAAGCAGTATTAACCATGATTAATGAATTGAAAAAAGAAGGCCCGTATCGCATCTATTTGGATATCGGCCATCAAGAAAAAGGGTTGGAACACATGGAGGAGCGCTATTTGATGAGCAATCGAGCCGTGTTTTCAGCGCTGATGGAGCTTGGTATGAATCTATGCTATGTGGAAGACTATCATGGCCGCCACCACGAATCCTATTGGGACGCACGCTTTTTGCACGCGTACGACTTCCTATTCGACAAAGAAAAAGACGTTGCCTAAGCAACGTCTAGACGCGAATGCGTTTGGTGGTCCAACGCTTGGAAATCCAGCGTAGCCACATCACGGCCCCGCGCAGACATTCATCCATTGCGGTTCCCACATAAATACCGAAGAGTCCCCATCCAAGATGAAGGCCAAAAAGGTAAGAGAAGGGAACGGCAATGCCCCACATGAAGACGACGGCCATCAACACTGGGAAGTTGGCATCGCCCGCTCCAGTCAGCATCGAAATGATGATGATGTTGGCTGCTCTGCCAAGTTCTAAGAAAATGCAAACCATCAAAATGGGTTGAATCAAGTCCAAAATTTCAGGATTGCGGGTCAGCAAAGAGAAGATCCAGCGATAATTCAAGGTGATGAGGACAATGGACACAAACGAAGAAACAAGTCCAAACAGGGCGGCCTGGATGCCTTGCTTGTATGCCTCTTGCATCCGATTTTCCCCTACTAAATAGCCAATTTTGATTTGAGCCGCTTGTCCGATGGCCATCGTGATCAAGAAAGAAAACATCGTGATGTTGGAAATGTAGACTCGGGTGGTAATCATTTCAGCGCTTAACAAGGCAACGAAGGCTGTAATCACCAGCTGCGCTGCGTTCCAGGAAAAGTTTTCCAGGGCACGTGGCAACCCGATGCGCACGATGGCGAGTACGTACTCTTTGATGGGGCGCTCTTTGAGTGCCTGAAATAGGTGGATGTTGCATTGTCTCAACAAAACCATAAAGGCAATGCTAAGCAGGACGATGCGCGAAAGCAAGGTGGAGGTTGCCGCACCCACTACGCCTAAGCGAGGGAAGCCAAACATCCCGAAAATCAAGATGAAGTTTCCGGTTATGTTGACCAGATTTGATACCATGGAAACCTTCATGACGATTTTGGTGTGACCATAGGCACGCAAAATGGCGCCTGCCACCCCGATCAAGGAATTGATGAAAATGGTCGAACCCAAAATCAAGATGTACGAGCGAGCATCCGCCAACAAAGCGGTTGGGGTGTTCATCGCTTGCAACATAACGTTGTGGAAGAATAGCAAAATCAAGGAAATGGCAACCCCGATGCCCAAATTGAGCAATACGGCGTTGATTGCTACCTTTTTTGCTTTTTCTTCTTGATTGGCCCCGATGTATTGGGCAATGACGACCGCCACACCGGCCGCTACAACGTTAAGAAAGACGGCAACAAAGTTAAGGATGTTGTTGGAAATGCCGACGGCTGCGACAGCAGAGTCGGAGAAGCGTGAAAGCATCATCGTATCAACTACACCAAAGAGCATCATAAAGGCGATTTCGAAAAACAATGGCCATGCAAGTTGGAATAGGGTTTTGTTTTTATTTGTTTTCATGATTTTTCTCCTAACGTATGTTATTATAATGCAATCACACAACAAATAACACAATTTCAAGTAAATTTGTGAAAAAAGAGGGAAGAGAGGTTTTTATGAATCAAAAACACGTATGGTGGAAAGAGGCCGTCGGGTATCAAATTTACCCACGCTCTTTCAAAGACAGCAATGGAGATGGCATCGGAGATTTGCCCGGCATCATCTCCAAACTGGACTATTTAAAAGAATTAGGGGTTACCCTGTTGTGGATTTCTCCCTTCTATCAATCGCCAATGGATGACAACGGCTATGATGTTTCGGATTATTATCAAGTGGATCCTTTGTTTGGAACCAACCAAGATGCGCTAGAGCTCATTGAACAAGCGCATGCGCGTGGGATGAAAGTCATTTTGGACTTGGTGATGAATCAAACCAGTGACGAACATCCATGGTTCCTTGAATCGAAAAGCTCATTAGACAATCCCAAACGCGATTACTACATTTGGCGTGATGGCAAAGTTTCAGAAGACAATAACATGCTGCCACCCAACAACTGGGCCAGCTTTTTTGGCGGCAGCTGCTGGGAGTACGATGCGACGACCAACCAGTATTACATGAAAATATTCTCCAAGAAAATGCCAGATTTGAACTGGGCAAATCCAGAGTTGCGTCAGGCAATGTACCATGTTGCCGATTGGTGGCTAGCGCATGGGGTGGATGGCTTTCGTATGGATGCCATTGCGCATTTGGCCAAAGACCAAAGTTATGCCGACAGCGAATTTGAGCTCAACAACGAAGGCGTTGCGTGTGATTGGGGTCGTTTCTCCAATCGGGACGACTTGTATGAGTACATTCACGAATTCCATGACCAAGTATTGTCCCGTTATGACTGCGTCACCGTTGGAGAAGTTGGTGGGGGCGCAAGCCCACAAGACGCGCTGCGCTACAGCGGATATCAAGAGCATGGTTTCAATATGGTGTTCAACTTTGATCACTGCTGGAAAAACGGTGCCTTTGGTTCCGAAGACAAGACAGACGATGAATTGGTGGTCGATGTTTTGGATTTGAAACAAACCTTCAAAAAATGGTACGACGCAAGCGTGGGCAAAGCGTGGATTCCGCAATACTGGTTGAACCACGATCATCCTCGTGTCATGAGCCAATACGGCAATGCGACCCACTACCACAAGGAAAGCGGGAAAATGTTGGCGATGGCCTTGTATTTGATGCCGGGCACTCCGTTTGTCTACAACGGGGAAGAAATCGGGATGACCAACGTCGATTATGAACAAATCAGCGACTTCCAAGACGTTTGGGTACGCAATTACTATGAAACCTT
>JBOGAI010000227.1:0-7766 GCA_051655665.1 Erysipelotrichaceae bacterium
GAAAATCATCACTTTCCCTCCCGGTTTCAACAAATCCATCAGTTTCTCAAACAGCACTTGCGGATCTTGGAAATGGGGAAAGACACTGTATAAACAAATCACATCGAATTGACCTTGTAACGCAAATACATTTTCACACGCGAAGGTAACAAGGGGATGTGTCAGTTTTTTTCGGGCCTCTACAATCATCTTCTCTGCCACATCAATGGCAAGAATACGTGCGGGTGCAAACCCGAGCAAATGCGGTTCCAATACTCCGGTTCCACAGCCCACATCGAGAATGTGGGCTGTGGGGGGGATGTCTAGAACGTCCAACATATGCACAATCTTTGCCGGATCATGGAAACAAAGCGTGTCCCAAACAACTGCTTTTTCATTGAAGAAAGCCGCAATGTTATGCATAGCGTGCACTCTCTCCTTTTTGCAATAAAGCTACTGCAGCCGGAATCAACAACCATTGCAAAAGAATTCCCGGTGCTGCACTTACAAACGCTGCACTAAGATATGCTCCTAAAGCAAAGGGGGTGGCTGTGATGCTTAATAGGAGAAAGCTCGCCAAAGCCCCTATGACACGTCCCCCCACTTGCGCAACCAAAAGGGCAGCAAGGACGTTTCTTTTTGCTTTGCCCACACCACATAGAAAACCATAAGCCGCCAGTTCTACCGCCATTGCCAGTGCTACAGGATACATCGCAGGCATACCGGTGGTCAGGGAAGACAACAAGGGGACAATCAAACCACACAACAAACCCGCTTTTTTACCGAAGAGAAACCCGCATAGGATCACAGGAATGTGCATTGGCAAAAAGGTGGAACCTGCAAGTTGAAAGGTGTGAAAGACACTTGGCAATAAGACTCCAATCGCAATAAACATTGCAGTTTTCAATAACGTTTTTGTATCCATCTTCCATTCTCCATCTTGTCGATTAACAGCCGACAATTTCCTTGATAGTAAATTCTTGTCCACTCAGCAACGCATAGGATTGCGAACCGCAAACGGGACACGTTTTCCGCTGTGCAATGACATTGTAGTGTTGCCCACACCCATCGCATTTTGCCATAGCGGGAAGGGTAATGATCTCCAGTGCCGTATTCGCATATGCGGTATCATCCACGGCGGCAGGATAACACTCTTCTAGAAAGCGGGGGATGGCTTGGGAGAGCTCCCCGATTTCTAGGACAATTTTTTCGACGCTCGTAAGTTGATGCTCTTGGGCAAAGCGATCCACCACACGAATGACTTCATAGACAATTCCTAATTCATGCATGCGCGAAATCCTGCTTATCTGGTTGGGGTAAAGGGATTGATTTTATTGGCTGCAATCTTCACTTTACGCACCACTGTATTTTTGATGACATGTTTTGGTAAGTCATCGATTTCAAATCCTTTGGCATCGTGGATTTTCTCCAAACGAATCGCATCGAATTTACAACGCAGGGTACAAGCCCCACAGCCCACACAAAGATATTCATCTACTTTACTCGCCCCACAGCCCAAACAACGTGAAGTCTCCAGTTTTACTTGTGCTTCACTCAAGGTTGCACGCAAATCGTGGAACGTGGTTTTGGCTTTGGATCCCTCCACATGAGGAATGTGTTGACGCCCCACTTCATCATATCCTTGAATGGTAACCAAATTGTTTTTATCAAGTGCACGGTAGAGGTGATTGTCCCGACCAAAAACCAACGATTGTCCGTTTTGAACAAATCGGTGTAAGGAAATCGCGGCTTCTTTCCCTGCTGCAATCGCATCGATGGCAAAACGTGGACCACTCACAACGTCTCCACCCGCAAAAATATCCGGTTGTGTACTTTGCAGTGTTTTTGAATCTACCACAATCGTATTGCGTGCACTCAACGCAACGTTTTCCCCTGCAAATAGATTTCCATAATCGAAGGTTTGACCAATCGACAACAATAGGCTATCACAAGCGACCACCATGCGTTCTTCCTCATCAAACACCGGGGCAAAGCGTCCGCTCGCATCGTGTGTTGCGATACAGCGTTTGAATTCGACCCCTTGCAAGACGCCCGCTTCGACAATCAAACGATATGGTCCCCACCCATTGTGGATGGCTACCCCTTCTTCCAATGCTTCGCTCACTTCTTCTTCATGGGCAGGCATTTGCTCGCGCGCTTCCAAACAATACAGCGTCGCTTCTTCTACCTTTGCCAAACGTATAGCCGTACGCGCAACGTCCATGGCAACATTTCCACCACCAAGAACTACGACCCGACGTCCCACCTTTGCATCTTCTCCGACATTCACCACTCGCAAGAAATCCACTCCATGGATTACCCCTTGTGCATCTTCGCCTTCCAAGCCAAGGTTACGTCCGGCCTGTGCCCCAATGGCAACATAGAACCCTTTGAATCCTTGCTCACGCAATTGTTGGATGGTCACATCCGTTCCTACCTTGACCCCGGTTTGGAAGGTAACACCCAACTCTTTTAGTACTTCAATCTCTGCATCAATGACATCTTTTTCCAAGCGATAGCTAGGAATTCCAAGCGTCAACATGCCCCCCAAGCGATGGTTTTTCTCAAATACCGTGACATCATAGCCGTCACATGCCAAATCATAAGCACACGTTAGACCAGAAGGTCCTCCCCCAATGATCGCAATTTTTTTGTCACTGTAGTTGTGACGTTTCTTCGGAACAAAGCGGGTATCTGCCTGTAAATCCTGTTCGGCAATAAACTTTTTGATGTCATCAACCGCGACCGCTGCATCAATTTCACCACGAGTACAATCTTCTTCGCAAAGTCTTGGACAAATACGACCACAAACAGCGGGGAATGGATTGTGTTTTTTAATCAGTTCTAGCGCTTCCAAATATTTTCCTTGGGATGCTAGTTTCACATAGCCTTGTACGGGAATATGGGCTGGACAGTTGGTAATACAGGGTGCAGTTCCCGATTCCAACGTATTTTGACGGTTTTCTCGATAATCCATATTCCATTTGTCTTGATCCCATTGCGTATTGTGAGGTTTCACTTTGGTGATGGTCTCATCGATTGGTTTTTTCGAACATAATTTTTGACCCAAACGAACCGCATTGGTCGGACAAACATCCACACATTCTCCACAAGCGACGCATTTTGATTCATCCACAACACTACGGTAGTTGGAGCGTACAATATCGTTGTTTACAAATTCATTGGCCAAACGCATCGCATAACATCCACACCCACAACAGTTGCAAATGGCATGAGTATGTCCGGGTGTATCCAGGTTGGGGATGGAATGCATCAAGCCATTGTCTTCGGCTTTGCGAATGATCTCATACGCTTCCTCTTTGCTGATTTCGCGCCCTCTACCCGTTTTGATATAGTATTCTGCTGCGTGATCCAATTGGATGCACATTTCTTCTTTCAAATGTCCACAACCTTCTCCCATGGATTCACGAGAGGTGCGACACGAACAATCCGATACCGAGAAAATATGGGCTTCTTCAATATGTTTGCTTACTTCTTCATAACTTGCTTTTTTTGAGTTTCCATCAATGGAGCGTTCGATTGGAACAACACGCATCGGTCCCCCGCCAACTGGCATAATTCCAGCTGCCATCGGACCTTTTTTGCTGCCAAAGTAGTAGAAACTTTCCCCAATTTGTGGATATTTTGCAACCAATTCTTTGTTGTTGACAATCATTTCCATATGCCCGGGTACAAAGATGTCTTGCCAATACACATCAACACCGTCCACGGTATTGACAAAGGCCACACCAGCCCAAGCGATGTACTCTAGCGCCTGTTTTACTTTTTCAACCGGTTCATGGGCTGCGTCTGCAACTTCTTGTGCACTTACTTTTTCTCTGAATTTTAGATGCATTGCAATCTTGGTATGATAAGGATCCATTATGGCTTCTAGCACATAGTACTCTGGACCAAACGGAAACACTTCACGCGAGGTACCCGCTTTGGTTCTGCCAATTTTATTTGCCAAATCGACGATATCTTGTCTGTATTCTCTTCCTTTTACATCGTCCCACGAGTTTGCAAAGTCAAACTGTTTCGATGCATTGAATGCTCTGTTTTCAACCTTTTTAGTCATTGTTTACCCCTTTTGTTGACGAAGCCAATTCGTCCAAGCGTCTATGCCTTCTGTTGTTTTTGCGGAAATCGGAAAAATTACAATGTCTGGATTCAGTGCACGAACCCGTGCTTCCAAACGTTCCATACTAAAATCAAAATGCTCCATGGCATCGATTTTATTGACGAGTAACGCATCCACCTTTCCAAATATTTTTGGATACTTTAGTGGTTTGTCATCGCCTTCAGGAACACTCAAGATTGCGACATTGCGCATGGCACCGGTATCATAACCTGCAGGGCAAATCAGATTTCCAATATTTTCCAAAAAGACAAAATCCAATTCACTTACCCCCAGCGCGTCGATTCCTTGTTTGGTCATTGTGGCGTCCAAGTGACACAATCCTCCCGTATGCAGTTGGACTGCTTTTGCACCTGCATTTTCCACGGTAATGGCATCTACATCACTATCAACATCCGCTTCCATAACCCCAATCGCATAGTCCGCTTTGAGTGCATGGATCGTGGAAACCAGCGTCGTCGTTTTCCCACTGCCCGGCGATGACATGATGTTTACAAGAAAGACACCCTGCTCCTTCAGCTGCGTACGCGTCTGTTCGGCAATGCGAGCATTGTCTTCCAACAACCCTTTTTGAATCTTAAATACCTTCATTTCTCCCATAAAATTCACCTCTTTTTCCCCATTATAGCAATGCCCTTTCGCCACTTCAACCTCCCCCCACTGCACCAAAATCAGTGCTTATTTACTCATGCAAAAGGTTTACACGTGAAAAAGTTCACGATACCTTGAGATCAAGCCTATATTGTCGATTTATTTGGAAAATAATGTAAACCGAATCCCAAAGTAAAATAATTGTGAAAAAGTTTGCAAGTAGGGTGGAAACAAGGGTACAATGAAACCAAGGAAGCACAAGGAGGGGACAAACGTGGAAAAAGAATTACGCTTTAAAATCCTCCAAGAAGGAATGCAAACCGACGTCAAAGCAACGTGTGCAAAGTATGGAATATCAAGGACGATCTATTATCGGTGGCTCAAACGGTACAAGGCGTTTGGAATGGAGGGCTTAGCAGATCAAAAGAAACGCTTTGTGCCACCCAACAAAACCACCCCCGAAACAGAAGCAATGATTTTGGCTTTGGTGAAGACCTATCCAAAGTACGGTCCCAAAGCATTGCGGTATTTGGCTGAGGAATCCCAACTTGCCATCAGCGAATCCGCCATCTTCAATATCCTTAAACGCAATCAATTAACGACCAAAGAAGCACGGCGTACCTTTGCACGGAAGCAGCCTCTTCCACAACAAGAGCGTTCTTCTTCCCTGCAAAACGCAACCCATGGAGAGGCCTGGATGTTTTGGATAACCCATTATGGAACCTTTGAAGGTTGTGGAGCATTGTATGAATATACGTTATACGACATTGAAAGTCGGATTGCTTGTTCTCGTGTTTACCAAAGCATCCATATCCAATACGTGAAAGATTTGCTAGAAGCCGTTGCCCTCCCCATTGCCTTATCCCTTCAATTGCGGCCAAAATGGCTATGCCAATGGAAAGATGACCCCTTGAAATTGACTCCGAAAAATTGCAAACCGTTGCTTCAAACCCTGCGTTCTATGGGAATGGATTTGCAATTGGTAACCTTGGAACCAAACAAGGTGGAGCATCGCTCCCTGTACGAAAAAAAGCAACACTATACCCAAGCCTGCATGTCGTATGTCTTGCCCGAAATTCAAAAAAAACAAGGGTATGAAACATTGAAGTCCTTGGTTCAAGACTATAACCGCTTGTATAACCTACATCAAAAGCAAGATTTCATTGTGGAAGTAGCAAGTCCGATCGACCATCATAACAACGAAACAAAAACGAGAATTATTTTACCACTATGGGCGTATTTGGATCGCCCATATTAGAGGAGAACCTATATGCATATTGCAATTATTGGAGCTGGTTTTAGTGGCTTATATGCTGCCACGCTATTGGAACAAGCGGGCCATCGCGTTACAGTATACGAAAAAACACAACGCGTAGGGGGGCATTGTGCATCTTTGCAAAATAATGAATCCCATGTCGAAATGGGAACCGTTGTATCTTTCTCCAAGAAAATAAAAAAACTCATGATCGAGTTACAAGTGGAATATCAAGAACGTTTTGTCTATCGAAACTTTGTCGATGAACACTTTGAGACCGTTGAACAGTTATGCCCCAGTGCGATTGTGAAATTACAGGCTGAATTACAACAACTAAAATCGCTCTTAACCACGTATGGTCTCTACCCTTCACCGCTTTTCTATGGTCCGATTCCACAAGACTTGACCATACCGTGCGCTGAATTTTTGAACCTCCATCAGTTCACCTTACTCGACCAACTCATTGAACCCTACTTGTCTAGTTTTGGCTTTGGTTCCATTCATTCCGTACCTGCTTATTATGTGTTCCATGCCTTTGATTTGCACATTGTAGAGGCCCTTTGGCAAGGGGAACGTTTTCTCTTTGCCAGCTTTGGAATGCAATCCTTAACCGATGCACTCGCAAAACAGCTTCAAGATATCCGCTGCGATCGCGAAATCATCGCCATTGAAGAGGGTCAGGAACATGTTGAAATCACGACAACCTTGGATCGTGCCTGTTTTGATCGTGTGTTTGTGAGCTGCCCCTTGCCGCCAGCCATCTTCAAAAATCGTACGCAACAAGTGTGGATGCAACAAGTGGCAACCAACCCTTATGTCACGTATGTGTTTGAAGTAGAAAACAAAGATTTGGTCACCACGTATTTCAAGCATCACTTTGGAAAGCAAAACAAGATTCAATTCTTTACGGTACGCAACCAAAGTCAGCGCACCCTTCTTGTAGCGCACGCATATGGGACGCGCACCAATGTGATGGTGAATGAACTCATCGATGATCTCGCAAACAGCCATATTCAAATCAAGCATTTGATTACAAGCAGACAATGGGCAATTTTCCCACATATTCCACAGGAAAAACTAGAGTCGACAACCTATCAATCCATCCTCGCACAGCAAAAACAACGAAAAATACAATGGATTGGCTCCTTAATTACCAACCCTTCCATAGATAAATTGTATGAAAGCATCCACTCCCACATCACATCATGGCAGCCTTAAGGCTGCCTTTTTCCAAAAAAAAGAAGCAAAGCAGCGTTATGAGGTCAAACACGCTGGTTGCTTCCGCAATTTCGGATGTCTCCCACCCTATGTTCAAGGTTGGGCTTTTTCTTATTGCTCGTACACAAAGGGCACCTTTGTGGTGCTTCGATAGGCATGATAGAGCTGTTGGCAAAGCGCATTGTGCAAATCATGGTCTTCCACCTGGGCACTAATGGTAAGGGTGGAATGGTGCTCATGGATTACTAGGTCTGGCAGGGTTCGCGCAATTTGTTCTCGAAACGCAGTGCACGTTGCAGGTTCGCTGAAACGCAAGACCAATTTGTTAATGGGATGGCTCACCATCGCATTGAGGTCCACTTCATGACGCAATTCCCAACTCTCATAGCGCATCGTTTGGTTTTCCGCATCCAAGTGGATACTGGATGCTAGGGCTTGTTGCAAAAAGGGATTGCCCTCAATGGCTTGCATCAAGGTGTGTAAGGTGATCTTGGGCAAAATGCCTTCGGCCACCACAGTCCCTTGTTTATCCAACACGCACGCCCCTCCATCACTAATGTAATAGTCGGCGGCTATGCCATGGTG
>JBOGAI010000228.1:0-3226 GCA_051655665.1 Erysipelotrichaceae bacterium
CCATTTCACTACGGCGAGATGCACGGTAAGCCGAAGACTCAGTTTTAGCGTTGGCTTGTGGCTTCTCTTTCCCTTCTAAATCGATGAACACATTGCGTTTTTCCACGGGTTCTTCAACCAATTCTTCACGACGTGGTTGGACCGGTTTCAATTCGGGTTCGTAGAGTGCTTGTTCGACTAGTGGTTCGTCCACTACCACTTCTTCTTCATCTTCTTCATCTACCGAGAAAATAAATGACATCATTTTCTTAAACATGGTCATTACCCCCTTTTGTTGAATGCTGTGCCGATGACAGCATCTTCCCCTAAAATAAGTATTCCTTTTTTCTTTTCTTCAATCAAACCCAATTCGTAAGCGGAGCATAGCATACCAAAGCTTTCAACCCCACGTAGCTTGCCATTTTGAATCAAGGTGCCATTTGGCAATACCGCATTTTCGAGTGCTGCCACGACGTACTGTCCTCGGGCCACGTTGTGCGCTCCACAGACGATTTGTACCTTCTTGCTACCCACATCAACCACGCAAACATGCAAGTGATCACTATCAGGATGTGCTGTGCACTCCTCGACATAGCCCACGAGCAAATATGGCGTGAAATCATGCAGGATCGGTTCACAACCGTTGTGTTGGAACCGTTCATTGATTTGTTGCAACAACGCTTCGTCCATCATTTGATACCCATCTTGAGAAAAGGCCGGTGCATTGATTACGGTGTAACCCACAATGGCATCTTGATGATACAAAATCGTCACATCCCCTTTGGTTTCCGTGCGCTCCACATTGCGCTCATCGCAGCGAATCATCCATACATTGGGAAAAGAGCGATGGTTGTAGAAAACGCGAACAATCATGCGCGTGCCTCTTGCAAGAACTGATCAATTTCCGCTTGTGTTTTGCGTAGTTTCGACACAAAACGTTTTACTTCCTGACCATTGCGTACTGCGATAAAGCTTGGAATGCCCAAAACACGCAACCCTTGTGCCAAATCCACCCACTGATCGCGATCCACATAGATGAAATCCATGTCACTGTATTTTTCAATCAGTTCTGGTAGGAAAGGTTCAATAAAGCGGCAATCCGGACACCAATTCGCGGAAAAAACAAAAATGGTTGTGCGTTCTTGTCGGTAATACGTCTCAAACTCTTCCAAGGAAGATAAGTTTTTCATTAATTCTTTCATACTCTAGTCTCCTGTATTTTCTTCTTCACGAAGCAAATCTAATAAGCTTCCACTATCCGGTACTTCTTCGCTGTACTTGTCTAGGTCCACTTTGGTTGTTTCTTGGATCAGCTGTTTCGCACTGAAATCATTCAAAATCAAAGTCAATTCATAATCGATAGAGCAGGCTATTTTCATCATCGCCGCTACTACATTGTCGATCATGGGATACGGAACAATGGCCGAAAACTCCGCAACAGTGGCATTGACGTACACATAATACATGTTGTCATTCAACGCTTCGTAGCCAATTTGATACGCCCATTCCTTGCTTTCAAAATTTTGATACGTTCCACTCAGCGTCGTTTTTAAAGGACGTTGAGTCGGTTGTTTTACATCATAATAATAGTTATGAATCAAGTAGTCCCCATTCAAATTCATGTTGAAGTGGACACCGTCTTTTTGAAAGGTCTCTCCTAAGTCTGTAGAAAGAACTCTTCCCACGTCGGTAGGCAAATAATAAGAATAGTATTTTTTGTTCATGTTAGGAATATACTTATCGCTGACCTCCAACACTTGCTCGAGCGCATGTGCGACTTCGCCTTGAATGCCTGAAACATCCATACATCCGCCCAATAAGGATGCAACCAACCCTAACAAAAACAGTTTTTTCATTACTGGTTACTTCCTTTGTACGCTTCAATTTTCTCAGGCGTCAACTCTAAAAGCAATGTATGCAACACGTTTTTCGCACCCAAGTAATCTTGAGCATCGATGATGGTTGAATTGGTATGCAAATTGCGTGCACACAAGCAACATGTTAGGGTTGGAACACCTGTATTCGTCTTGTGAATCGCGCCCGCATCCGTTCCCCCTGGTGAATAGAAATATTGGTTTTTGACTTCTAATCGGTTGCACGTGTCTTGGAAATCACTCAATAGCATTTTGTTTGGCAACATCACACGGTCGTGGAAGCGAATGAGTACACCCTCACCCAATTTTCCATTGGCATCTTTGTCGCCACTTGCATCATTTGCAGGGGAGCAATCCAAAACGATTCCCATATCAGGATTGATGAGTTGTGCTGCGGTTTGCGCACCACGCAATCCCACTTCCTCCTGAACGGTTCCACCGATATACAAATCGTATGGCAACTCCACATCTTTCAACGCTTGCAGCATCTCCAATCCCATGACAAGACCATAGCGATCGTCCCATGCTTTGGAAAGCAAACGTTTTCCTTGATTCATTTCGACAAAAGGTCCATCGACCACAATCATGTCGTTAGGCAAAATGCCCATCGCATCAACATCCGCTTTGCTGGTCGCTCCAATGTCAACAAGCATTTTATCAATGCCCATCGGTTTGGCACGGTCCGCATCGGTCAATAAATGTGGTGGGATGGAAATGATGTTTCCAGGAAATTCTTCCCCCGCACGGTTTACCAAGCGTATACGCTGTCCAAGCAGGGTTTGTTCCCAAATTCCCCCAACCGGTACAATCTTAAGCAAGCCGTTGTCTTGAACGCTTTTGACGATAAAGCCAACCTCATCCATGTGACCCGCGATCATTACTTTTAAAGCATTTTCCTGTTTGCTTCTTTTCACTGCAAAAACACTTCCCAAATGGTCAAAAATCATTTCATAGCCCATCGCCTGGTAATGTTTTTGTAGAATGCGTGATACATATTTTTCGTTTCCGGGAATCCCCACAACTTGGGTCAATTCTTCCATCCACGCTCTTGTTTGTTGATTAATCATGTTTGCCCTCTTTCTTCCAAATGGCTCGATAGATGGGTTGTCCTCGATCCATAAATTTTTGTTCGTATTCACTAATTTGGTCTTCCTCATGAATTTCTTTTCTAAAGTCCACCCAGACATTCGTCAACACAAATCCGTTGCTTCCAAACTCCACCAAAGAAAACTCGAACAGACTTTGATTGTCGGTTTTCATGATGATTTGACCGTCTTTAGCCAAAATGTCTTGATACATTTTCAAAAAATTGCCATGTGACAAACGACGTTTGGAATTGCGTTTTTTTGGCCAAGGGTCCGAAAAGTTTAAGT
>JBOGAI010000229.1:0-13085 GCA_051655665.1 Erysipelotrichaceae bacterium
GCAATGGTTGAACACACAAAAAAAGGCAACCTAAGCCGCCTTCAAGCTGTCGCAATGCGACAGCTTTTTTATGTTCGCTTCACAGGGCGCAAGGCGTGTACAATGTGACGCCACTTCAATCCTCGGTTGGCATAGTCCAACACCCCTTGGGCATACAGTGGCACCCCAACCCGATACAATAGAACCAAGCAGGTCAAGGTGCCTCCCACACTCACCAATACTTCCCACCATGGCACACTGCCAAAAAGCAGTCTACAAGGCAAAAGCAACATTGAAAAAACCGGTACCATACTCAATGTTCTGCCCATGCCAAAATGCAATGCATAGGCATCAGTGAAGGCCAGGCAACCATAATAAATGCCCAGCAATACCAAATAGAACGGTGCCTGAATGGCACTGGCCTCCTCCAAGGAAGTAATAAAGGAAGAAACCAACGTCAACGTCAACTGGACGATGAGCATACCAGCAAACAAAATGATGAATGCGTTAAAAAAGCCAAACAACGCTTTTGGCTGGTACAGCATGGCAAGCCCTTCCGAAATCGTAGAAAATGGCACTTCCATCACGTGAAACCCACGCATCCAATCCAACAACCCCACCCCTTGGTCAAATTGATTGCGAAGCAGTAGCCAAACAACGCCATACAACACTGACAATCCACCTTGGAAAAACAAGGTGGTCCACCCCACAATCATTTTGGAAAGCAGATGCACCTTGGCACTGACACTGGTCAGGATCAATTCCAACGTTTTGGTTGCTTTTTCATAAATGACTTCATTGGCAATGGAGGTCGAAAAGGAAAGCATCACAAAGTAGATCGCCGTTAGCACCATGAAGCTGAGTGCCCCCTCATCTGGGTCGCCCACCGGTTCTTCAACCACACTTTCAAGCTGGGCTGGTGTCAGGTAATGCTCCCAAACCAAAGGGTCATGAATTTGCTCCTGCACTAACATCAAGCTTTGGTACTGGGCGTAGTGGGCATTGAGCAATAATGCAATGTCGCTTTGTTTTTGATAGGGAAAGGTCAATGTCCCCTCCTGCACATCTAGTCGGACATCTTTGGGCCCAAGAGATTCAAGTTGCGCAACAAACGTCATGGAAGGTTCAAGTTGCTGCAAATAGGCCAAAAAGGAAGCATCATCCACCGCAACGTTGGTTTTTTCCTGGAGCTGGGGAAACAAAGCGTTCACAAGGTGATCCGCAAATCCCATGCCTCCAATCAGCAAAAACAGCATTAGATTCCACAAAAGCGTTGTTTTATTTAGAAAGCGGCGTTGCAAAGAAAACTTAATGAGGGGCAGCATGGTTCACCTCCTGCAACAACTTGCGCAAACTCACTTCACGCAGCTCAAAATGTTCAAATTCAAAGCGTAGCAAGCGTCGAATGATTTGTTCGCGCTGCTTTTGCGGCATTTGCAACCAAACCTGTCCTTCTTCATGCCAGCGCTGATGGGCGATGCCTGCAACCAGTTTTTCATGAAACTGTTCTTCTGGTAGCACAAGACAGGGACCATGCCTTGCTTTGAGTTGTTTCAAATCCCCACTCAAAATCACTTTTCCTTCTTGCAACACCGCAATCCCATCGCAGAACGCTTCGAGCTGATGCAAGGTGTGCGTTGAAAGCAAAACGGTCTTATTGCGTTTTTTAAGCAGTGCCAGTAACGCAACAAACAACGCTTGATTATCCAAATCGAGACCACTAAGCGGTTCATCAAAGATATAGATGTCGGGATCATGGATCAAAGCACAAAGCAATTGTACCTTTTGCTGGTTTCCCTTAGAGAGCACTCCGATGCGCGTATGGGCATATCGTTCCATTTGAAAAAAAGACAACCACTCGTCAAGGGCGTTCCCAAATGCTTTTTTGCTCATTCCTTTGAGTGAAGCCAGATACCAAACATGTTTGGTCACACTCAAGTCTTTCAATAGGGAGCGCTCCTCCGGCAAATACCCAAATAATCCAAAATTTTGAATGGGCAACGGGGAACTGTTCCAATATACTTCGCCTGCATCGGCCTCCAATAGCCCCAACAAAATGCGAAAAGTGGTGGTCTTGCCACTGCCGTTGATGCCCAATATCCCCATGATGGAGCCTTGTGGGATTTGCAAGGATACGTCGTGTATCCCGCATCCGTTTCCATAATCTTTGCTTATGGTTTTCAGTTCTAACATCGTATCACCCCTTTTGTACTACGACATGAGATGAAATAACCCTATAAAAAAAAGACCCCTTGGGTCTTGTTTCCTTTGCTACAGGACGCTTGAATTGGAATAGGCGTACTGCGCAGCAAAGTAAATAAACAACATGTTCATCGCAAAATTCAATGGATTGTTTAATGAAATCAAACTGCCAATGACTCTAAATGTACCACTGATCAACAGATCCGGACGCAAGAGGATGGCAAAGCCATAGTAGAAAAACAGCTGCGACAAGACAATCGACACAAGGGTCAAGACAAGGCCTAACATGCCGAACTTCGGCCCCACCCCTTTACCATATTTCTTGATGACCGCTGAAATCACAAAGCCATTCAACAAAAACAAAACCGCGGAAGTGGAGCGCAACAAATTGACGATGAGGGCATACACCACACTCATCGCGACGGTTGCGAGAATGCCATAAATCAGCGCTTGTTGATAGCGGGCGTTGTTGTTTAAATGTTTGGTGTTGTAGATTTTCATTGTGTTGGTTCTCCTTGGTGAAATAAAGTGAAGTATTGTTCCCACATCATGGCTTTCACCATTTCAGGGTCGACTTGTTTCAATTCGCATAATTTCTCAAACGTATAGGTTACATAGGCCGGCTCATTGCGTTTGCCACGGAACGGATGGGGAGTCAAATACGGCGCATCGGTTTCCACAAACAAAAACTCAGTTGGCACTTCCTTGGCCACATCAAGCAAATGGTTCGCATTTTTAAAGGTAAGCGGTCCGGCCAAGGACAAGTGGTAGCCCAACTTCACCAAAATACGTGCGCTTTCGACGCTACCGGTATAGCAGTGAAAAATACCTTTGGTATGTCCATACTGTTTTACCAACTCGATGGTATCATGCGTTGCTTCGCGCATGTGAATCAAGACAGGTTTTTGCAGCTTGTTGGCCAATTTCAGTTGACGAATAAAGGCTTGTTTTTGAACGTCAGGATGAACCTCATCCCAATAATAATCCAAGCCAATTTCCCCAACGGCCACAAAATCTGGATCTTCCAAGAGCTGTTCTAGTTGTTGCCAATCCTGTTCTTGCAAATCGTTGAGTTCCGTTGGGTGAAACCCCATGGCCAAATCCAACATGGGGTATTGTTGCTTCCACAGTTTGGCAATCGCTGCTTCTTCAAAGTTGGTGGCAACCACCAACAGTCTGCTAACGCCTGCCTGCAACGCATTTTGAATGACTTGTTCACGGTCTTCTTCAAAGTGAGACGCGCAAATATGAGTATGGGTATCTATGATTCCAATCATCTTATTTTCCTAAGCAAAATTTGCTGAACATGGTATCCAACAAATCTCCCTTTTCGACCTTTCCAAAAATTTCTTTCAAACTCGTGTACACCATTTGCAAGTCAATGGTCACCAAATCGAGTTCAAAGCCTTGTTCCATGGCATCCAACGCATTTTGCATGTAGTTGCGCGCCTTGATGAGCTGCGCTATTTGTCGCTCATTGTTTAAGGCAGGCTCATCGAGCACCGCCAAGTGGTGTTGGTAGATTTCTTGTAGTTTCAACAGCAATGGTTCAATTTCACCCTGCGCAGCGGACACCCAAACATCATCGGTATGCGGAGTGACCAAATCCTTTTTGTTGTAAACCAAGATCCGCTCTTTGTTGGCGGTTCGTTGCAATAACTCCTCATCAAAGGCGTCCAAACGAGTGGGGTCCAATACCAAAATAACCAAATCGGCATCTTCCATGGCTTTGATGGAGCGGGTAATTCCGATTTGCTCGACCACATCATCGCTTTCGCGAATACCAGCGGTATCAATCAAATTCAAACGGATGTGGTTAAGCTGAATGCTGCCTTCCACCAAATCGCGAGTCGTTCCGGCAATATTGGTTACAATGGCCTTCTCTTCTTCCAACAAAGCGTTGAGCAGCGAGCTTTTGCCGACATTGGGTTTCCCCACGATAGCGGTTTTGATTCCTTCTCGGACAATGATCCCGCTTTTGGCCTTTTCCAAGATGGCATCCAATCGCTTCAACCACGCTTGGGTTTGGGGAACCAACAAGGATGAAGTCAATTCTTCCACATCCTCGTATTCCGGATAATCAATGTTGACTTCGATGTGGGCTACAATGCCGAGCAATTCCTCAATGAGAGGATCAAGCAACTTTTTCACGCTGCCTTTGATGCCTTGTAACGCGACTTTCAAATTGGCGTCGCTGCGCGCATTGATCAAATCGTCAATGGCTTCGGCTTGTGTCAAATCAATTCGGCCGTTTAAGAAAGCCCGTTTGGTAAATTCACCCGGCATTGCCAAGCGTGCACCCTGCGCCAAACACAACTGCAATACCTTATTGGTGACCAAGTATCCTCCATGGGTATTGATTTCCACTACGTCTTCCCGGGTGAACGTTTTGGGTGCCCGAAACAGGGAAACGATGACTTCGTCCACCATTTCATGGGTTTGTGGGTCTTTGATCATCCCATAGTGCAGCGTATGTGAATTCTGCGAGGCAAGATCCTTTGAAAAGAGTTGATTGACCAACTCGATGGCTCCGTCTCCACTCAAACGGATGATTGAAATTGCGCCATCCGCATTCGCGGTCGCAATTGCGGCAATTACGTCATTCAACATGCACTACTTCCTCCACACTTTAATGAAAGCATTATAACATATTTTTCAATCACGCTCCTATTACTTAGCCTCTTCACGGATTTCCCCACATTTTATACCGGATGAAGTGTTGAATTTTTGGAGCGCATTTTGTATAATGAAGTGTACGACTTAAAAGAAACGAGGTATGTAAATGTACGATTTAATTATTGTTGGCGCAGGTCCAGGTGGGATTTTCAGCGCTTATGAAGCAATCAAACTACAACCGGAACTAAACATCTTGGTCTTGGAAGCCGGAAATCCGCTTGAAAAACGCCATTGTCCCATTGATGGTGTGAAAATCAAATCTTGTATCAACTGTGCTACTTGTGGCATCATGAATGGATTTGGAGGCGCGGGTGCCTTTTCCGATGGGAAATACAACATTACCAACCAATTTGGTGGAACGCTTTACGAATACGTAGGCAAAGAACAAGCCATCCACTTGATGCAATATGTTGACGAAATCAATATGACCTATGGGGGCGCAAACACCAAACTATACAGCACAAGCAATTCCTCTTTGAAAAAAGTATGCTTGCAAAACGATTTACACCTCTTGGACGCACAAGTGCGTCACTTAGGAACCGACATTAACTATGTCGTCTTAGAAAACCTTTACAACCTGTTGAAAGACAAGGTCGATTTCCAATTTAGAAGCTATGTGGAAATGATTGACAAAACCGAAGACGGATACGTGGTGCGCACCGCAAAAGCCGCACATACTGCGAAGAAAGTCATCGTCTCTACGGGACGTTCTGGCAGCAAATGGATGGGGACGGTATGCCAAAACTTGGGCATCAAAACCAAATCCAACCGCGTCGACATTGGCGTGCGCGTGGAAATTCCAGCTGAAGTTTTCTCCCATATCACGGATGAACTCTACGAATCCAAAATCGTATACCGTACGGAGAAATTCCAAGACTTGGTGCGTACGTTTTGTATGAACCCAAAAGGGGTGGTCGTAAGCGAAAATACCAACGGAATTGTAACCGTCAACGGTCACAGCTATGACGATCCTGCTTTGTATTCCAACAACACCAACTTCGCCTTATTGGTATCCAACCACTTCACCGAACCATTCAAAGACAGCAATGAGTATGGAGAATCCATTGCGCGTTTGTCCAACATGTTGGGCGGTGGGGTTATGGTGCAACGTTTCGGTGACTTGATCCGCGGACAACGCTCTACAGCTGCCCGCATTTCCGATTCCTTTTTGACGCCTACCCTTTCGGCAACGCCTGGAGATCTTTCTTTGGTTATTCCAAAACGTCAGTTGGATGGCATCATCGAAATGATCTATGCCTTGGATAAAATTGCACCCGGAATGGCCAATGACTCTACCTTGCTCTATGGTGTCGAAGTAAAATTCTACAACCTCGAAGTTGAATTGGATCACAACTTGCAAACCAAGCATGAAGGGCTCTTCGTCATCGGCGATTGCTCTGGGGTAACACACTCCTTGTCCCATGCTTCCGCAAGCGGCGTACATGTGGCTCGTACTTTGTTCGACCAAACAAACAACTAAATACACCCGACCATTCAAGCACTGCTTGAATGGTTTTTATTATTTGCAAATAAATGGAAATGCTCGTGCCAAAAAGGAGTGACTCGCGTATAATAAAGATAGGTGAAATTATGAAACTACTACAACATTTTATGACCATTACAACGCACAAATGGGAAGTCGCCAAATTGATGTTTCGTGTCGGTCTGTACCGTCAAGGACTGAGCCATGACTTATCCAAATACAGCTGGATTGAGTTTTCCAGTGGAGTACGCTACTTTCAAGGCTATCGCTCCCCCATCGATGCAGAGCGCGAAGCCAAAGGCGTTTCCCTTGGCTGGCTCCACCACAAAGGGCGCAATCGCCACCACTGGGAATATTGGATGGACAATGGACGTGGTGGACTACGTCCAGTGCGCATGCCAACCTGTTTTTTAGTCGAAATGTTTTGTGATCGTGTCGCAGCAAGCAAAATTTACAAAAAAGAACACTACCATGATGGCAGTGCTTTGGAATATTTTCTTGCGGGAAAAAAGTATACCCAACTTCATCCGGAAAGTGAAGAATTGTTGGAGTCGCTGTTGCGGATGCTGGCAAGTGATGGGGAATCCAAAACCTTACGCTTCATCAAAGAGCAAATCATCAAGCAGCATTCCATCTAACAAAGCAAAAGCAACCCATCGGTTGCTTTTCTTTTATGTATTTAATTGCTTTCTTCCAAGCAGCCGATAAGCTCCAAGATGCGGTTCAAATCATCCACCCCGTTGTAGGTAATGGTAATGTGCTTGTCATCCACCTTGATGGGTGTTTGAAATTTATTGAGCAACTGCTGTTGGACAAAGCTGTAGTCCGCTACCGTTTTTTTTGTTTTTTTCGGCGTGTGGTTTTGATGCATCGCTTTGGCCAAGGCTTCCACTTTGCGCACGCTCAAGCCTTCCTTGATGGCTTGGTGTGCCAAAAACAACATATCGCTTTGGTTGTCCAACGTGACCAAGGCCCGGACATGCCCCATGCTGAGCAAATCGTTGACCACCATTTCCTGAATCTCTTCTGGCAGTTTCAACAGGCGTAGCAAATTGGTCACGTGCACACGTGATTTCCCGATGCGTACCGCCAATTCTTCTTGCGTGTAGTGCAATTTGTCTATGAGTTTGGCATATGCCTGTGCTTCTTCAATCGCATTGAGGTTTTCGCGTTGAATGTTTTCCAACAAAGCGATTTCCATCATTTGTTGATCGTTGAATTCTACGATGATGGCGGGAATCGAAGACAAGTTGGCCATTTTCGCTGCGCGCAAACGACGCTCTCCCGCTACCAATTCATATCCATTCACACTTTTCTTTACCAAAATTGGAGTGAAAACGCCATGTTGGGAAATGGATTGCGCCAATTCATGAATTTTCTCATCGGAGAACTGAATGCGTGGTTGGTGGGGGTTCGGTCGAACACTGTCCACCGGGACTTCGATTTTGCCACTGCCTACTTCCACATTACCTGCTTGGATTTCATCCAAGACATCGGATACGTTGGCTCCAAAAATGGCATCCAATCCTTGACCGAGTCCGGTTCGCTCATTTTTCATCGTTTACCCCCTTTTTTATTGTATAACTCTACTTCCTTCGCTAGACCTGCATAGGCTTTGGACCCTTCGCATTTTACGTCGTATTCAAAAATCGACATCCCGCGCGATGGTGCTTCACTTAATTTAATGTTTCGAGGAATATAGCTCTTATAAACGCGTTCTTTGAAGTGCTTGCGTACTTCTTGTTGGACTTCGATGCTCAGTTTTGTTCTAGCATCAAACATCGTCAATACGACCCCTTCAATGGCCAGTTGCGGATTGAACAACTGTTGAACCAAGCGAATGGTCAGCAACAATTGTGTCACCCCTTCGAGGGCATAGTATTCGCATTGCACCGGGATCATGACCGAATCGGCTGCCGTCAGCGCATTGGTGTTGAGCAATCCCAAAGAGGGAGGGCAGTCGATGATGATGAAATCATATTCGTCACGTACGGCATCCAATTTGCGCTTCAACAACAATTCTTTGCCACTTTCAAATTTCGCCATTTGCAAATCCGCACCAGCGAGTTGGATATTGGCTGGCACCAAATCCACATGCGGGGTTTTTAAGGGAATGCGAATGTCTTGGACTTGAGCATCATCCAGCAACAAATTGTAGACACTTGGTGCTTTGGCTGAAATGCGTGCGCCTATTCCTTGAGAAGCGTTGCCCTGTGGGTCGAAATCGACCAACAAGACCTTATGTCCCAAATAACCCAAGCCGGCAGCTAGGTTAACAGAAGTCGTTGTTTTTCCAACGCCTCCTTTTTGATTTGATACAGCAATAATTTTTCCCATTGATTCCTCCGCTCTAGCGAGGGATTTTGATGATCATTTGATAATAGTCTTCGTTCGAATCGTCATTGACCAATTCGGCGTCCACTCCTGCCTTTTTCACCATATCCACAGCTCGCTCAATCGTATTGATTGCGATTTTCATATTTCGAGTGATTCCAAAAGATTTCGGTTTCCCTTTTTCTTTTGGTTGTTGATCGTTTTGGACCAGCTTTTCAGTTTGTGCAACCGTCAAACCTTTGTCGACAATCCGTTTCAACATTGTGCTTTGCTCCTCTTGGTTTAGGGCAAGCATGGCACGGGCATGGCGCTCACTGATTAGTTTTGCGCTGACCGCTTCTTGAACGGGGGCACTTAGATTCAACAAGCGAATTTTATTGGCGATTGCACCTTGTGATTTCCCCATCTTCTGTGCCAATTGCGATTGATTCAAACCCGCATCCTGCATGATTTGCAAGTACGCCTTCGCCTCCTCAATGGCACTTAAATTTTCCCGTTGAATGTTTTCAATTAACGCCAATGATGCCATTTGCAAATCATTGGCGGTAAGTACGATCACCGGAACTTCCACTTTTCCAATAAGCTTCATCGCACGGAAGCGTCGCTCCCCTGCTACGATTTCATAATGATGATCTACTTTTCGAACACTGATTGGTTGAATCAATCCATTTTCTTGAATGGATTGCGCCAAGTCCATCAACGCCTCTTGGTTGAATTCGAGGCGCGGTTGATATGGATTGGCTTTGATTAAGTCAATTGGTAATACAATATGTTGTTCCATGCAATTCCCCTCTACATGCTACCCCTTTAATGGTGCTTTTTTGATTTGCGCAAACGCGCGAGGATATTTCTTCGGTGTCGCCTTTACCTTGCGAAACACAAAATTTACTCGAGTGGACCCATCCACCAAGGTTTGTACAAATCGTTTTTCCATCACACAGCCCAAGGTCTCGATGCCCTTTTTGGCAAGTGCGTACTCTTCATCTCCTTGTTGTCCCTTCAAGGCCAAAAAGATCCCATCCACTTTCACGAGTGGGATGCAAAGTTCGGCTAGCATCGGCATATTCGCCACGGCACGCGCACTGACGACATCGTATGCTTCGCGGTGTTCTTTCGCAAAGTCTTCCGCACGACCATTCACCAGGGTCACGTTTTCAAGTTGCAACGTTTCGACCAAATGCGTCAAAAACTGCACCCGTTTGCCAAGAGGCTCCACAATGGTCACTTCCAGTTCTGGATACGCAATTTTGAGTGGTATAGAGGGAAAGCCCGCTCCTGCTCCGACGTCGCAAATGCTTTTTTGAAGGGGCACTTCAAACGATGGCAAAATGCAATCGAGAAAGTGCTTTTCATAGATTTCATCCGGTTGTGTAATGGCCGTCAAATTCATTTTTTCATTCCACTCAATCAACAAGTGCATATACGTGTCAAATTGTTGCAACGCCCGCTCGTCGAGCTGCAGTCCTTTTTGCGCCAAAATGATAGCGAAATCTTCGCGTTTGAATTGTTTTTCCATACACATACCTCCTGTGTTTATTATACCAAAAGAAAAGTGGTTTCTAAACCACTATTTCCGAAAAATACAAATTATTTCCCTGCGCATCAATGCACAGCGTAACCGGAAAGCGTTCGACTTCCAAAGCGTATATGGCTTCTGCGCCCAAATCCTCGAACGCGACCACTTTGGCGGCTTTCACGCAGCTTGCGTAGAGTGCGCCTGCTCCCCCAATGGCTACAAAATAGTAGGCATGGTTTTGTTTCATGGATGCAATGACGGCCTCACTGCGATGTCCCTTTCCGATTGTACCACTTAAGCCAAGTTCTAATAAGGCTGGGGTATATTTGTCCATCCGGGAAGCAGTGGTCGGACCACAAGAACCAATCACTTGCCCCTTGGGCGCTGGGGTCGGCCCCACATAATAGAGCAGTTGGTCTTGTAATGGCAAGGGCAAAGGCTTTCCTTCTTTCAACAAGGTGTCCAAGCGCGCGTGCGCCGCATCACGTGCCGTGTAAATGGTTCCGGTCAAATAGACGATGGTTCCGATGGGAAGGTTTGCGAATTTGGCTTTGGTAAATGGGGCTTTGATTTCCATTACAGCACCTCCAAGGCATGTCGGGTCACATGACACGAAATATTCACCGCTACTGGCAACCCTGCAATGTGGGTGGGATAGCGCTCGATGTTGACTTTTAACACTGTGGTATCTCCCTTTAAGCCTTGCGGGCCAATATTGAGTTGGTTGGCAAGGGTAAACAGTTCGGATTCCAAGGCCGCATACTCCGCTTGCGGATGGGCTTCTTGCAAAGAGCGAAAGGTCGCTTTTTTTGCCAATTGGGCCGCGAGTTCAAAGTCGCCACCAATTCCAACCCCCACAACGAAAGGAGGACACGCATTGGGTCCTGCCATTTGAATGGTTTCGAGCACCTTGGCCTTGACCCCTTCAATGCCTTCAGCCGGTTTGAGCATATAGATGCGTGACATGTTCTCGCTGCCAAATCCCTTAACGCCCAAATGAAGTACGACTTGGTCTCCCTCTACAATCGAGGTATGAATAATGGCAGGGGTATTGTCTTGGGTATTGATGCGTCCAAACAAGGGATCTTGTACGACGCTTTTGCGTAAATAGCCTTGTGCATAGCCTTCTCTGATCCCTTGGTGAATGGCTTCTACCAGTGAGCCCCCTTGAAAATGGACCTCTTGTCCGACCTCAAGGAAGAGCACTACCATACCGGTATCTTGACAAATCGGCAAATGTCGCTCTTCTGCGATTTTGGCGTTTTCCAACAGGGCATCCAAAATGGTTTGTGCACGTGCTTGTGTTTCGTTTGTGCGCGCTTGTTGGATGGCTTGCAAGACATCGTTTGGATAATGCAAATTGATGTCTTGCACCATTTTTTTAACTCGCGCTTGAACCTCGCTTACTTCAACAGTACGCATGTTAGCCACGCACCAATCCTTGCTGTTTCGCAATATCGGATACTTCATTGGCTACCGCATCGACGACACGGGGATCAAAGGGAGAAGGAATAATGTAATCGGGGCGAAGCTCCTCTTCGCTTATCAAAGCGGCCAACGCTTTGGCCGCTGCAAGTTTCATTTCTTCGTTGATACAGGTGGCTTTGGCTTGCAAGACGCCTTTGAACAGTCCTGGGAAGGCCAAGACATTATTGATTTGGTTTGGATAATCCGAACGGCCTGACCCCACGATGTATGCGCCTGCCGCTAGTGCATCTTCCGGCATGATTTCCGGTGTCGGATTGGCCATTGCAAAGACGGCTGCTTGTGCATTCATCGAGGACACCATTTCTTTGGTCAACAAGCCAGGGGCGGATACGCCGACAAAAATATCTGCGCCTACCATCGCGCTGGCCAAGTTGGCATGGTGAACATGGGTTTGATTGACTACGTCCAACAGTTCTTGCTTCAAGAAATCGTATTGGGCTTTGTCGCGCTGGCAAACGTGTCCCTCTTTGTCAAACACTTCAATGTCTTGGATCCCGAAATCGTGCATTAGCTTGATGATGGAAGAACCGGCTGCTCCGGCACCACTGACCACGACTTTCAGCGACTCCACCTTTTTGCCGGTTAAGCGCAAGGTATTGATGATGGCCGCAATCGTAATGATGGCGGTTCCGTGTTGGTCGTCATGAAAAACAGGAATGTGCAATTTCTCTTTCAGCGTGCGCTCAATTTCCACGCACTCAGGAGCCTTGATGTCTTCAAGCAAAATACCGCCAAAAGTGGGGGCGATCATTTCACAAAAACGGATGACTTCTTGTGGGGATTGGGCGTCGATGCAAAGCGGAAAGGCATCAATGTTGGCAAATTGTTTGAACAAAATGGCCTTTCCTTCCATGACCGGCAACGCCGCAGCGGCGCCGATGTTGCCAAGTCCTAGTACCGCGCTGCCATCGCTGACGATGGCCACCGTGTTGCCACGGTTGGTATACACGTAGCTGTTTTCTTCATCTGCCACGATTTGACGGCATGGTTCTGCTACGCCAGGTGAGTAGGCAAGGGCGAGTTGTTGAATATTTTGGACATCCACTTTGGAGCGGACTTCTAGTTTGCCACGCTTTTGTGCGTGTAGTGCTAAGGATTGTTCGTAAATGGTGCTCATGTTGTTACCTCTTTTTTCCTCTCAATTATAGCATAAATGCTTCTGCTTCCTCACAAAAAAAGGCCCGAAGGCCTGATTAACGCATTACCATGGCACACCACATTCCATTGTAGTACCCAATGGCAATCGATGTCATGGAAGGATTCATCAAGGATGCACGGTGTCCTGCAGACCCCATCCACCAGTTAAATCCATCTTGTACGGTCGTCCCTGCATAGGTTAAGTTTTCCTCTGCGGATTGGTAGACAACCCCAAATTGTTTCAAAGCGGTATGATAGCTTGTCCCATCC